>JAHYJJ010000070.1:0-7354 GCA_019429165.1 Methanosarcinaceae archaeon
CCCTCAACCTAGCGCCTTTGACCTGGCTGGGCAACCCCCGCACGGGGAATGTTGTATAAATTTATATATAGGAGATTCGAGATCTCCTACAATGAACTCAAAGTGAATTCAGAATTTCTCCCATACGGGAGGCTTTGTCCTTAATAGTGTTTCCTGCATTTAAGATTAACTCTCGGGACGTGTAAGAGCCATCAGATTCAAAAGAGAATATGAAAGAATTTTCATCTTCTTTAACTGAAATTGCTCCGATCTCACAAACCACCTCACAGAGTTTACAAAGTGAACAATTCAACCGATCGTCTTTTGATACTGTTGCACCTGTTGGCTCAAGATGAATAATGTCACGGGGACACTCATCAACACAAGCACCGCAATTGTCACATCCATTGATCTCGATAATAGGGATATTCTTGTAACCACAGGCAACGCCTGCCTGCCACTTAGCATGATCCTTACCGTATCCCATATGAGCAATTGCCTCAATTACGACCTTCTGGCCTACCTTAAGTTCAACAATCGGTATATTTGTGTCAGCCGGCTGGACCTTTGGATCAGAGGATATAAGATCGCCCGAATAGACCATCTTTGGTCCTTCCACACTCAATGTAAGAGATACCTGACATGCCGGACAGAAATCTCCTTCACATGAACACTCATCCTGAGGGAAATAATCCTCAATAACTGATGTCAGTGGAACCAAACCAAAACGCAATGCCAACTGCTCATCATACAGAACTGATGTGTTATCATAAATATTCACATCATCAATAGCAAGAGTAGGCACATCTGCAAGCATAGCTCTTCGAACTCCGTTTGCAAATGCTGATGTGGCGTTTGAAAGTATTAACTTCGCAGACCGATCAGATAATTCCAGTATCTCAACTTCCATTGTCATATACCCAAATCCTTACGATTAAACCTTTCGTCCGCCCTTTGGACGAGTACCATCGTGTGGAATAGGTGTGACGTCTTCAATTCGACCAATTCTGATGCCAGCTCTTGCAAATCCTCTGATAGCAGCCTGTGCGCCAGAACCCGGACTACGCTGTTTGTTACCACCTGGAGCACGTACTCGAATGTGTAAGCCAGCAATTCCCTTGTCTCTTAACAGATCAGCAAGTTGAGATGCCATCTGCATAGCAGTATATGGGGAACTCTCATCTCTTGCAGCTTTTACAACCATACCACCAGAGGATTTTGCAATCGTCTCTGCACCTGTGATATCGGTAATTGTAATAAGAGTGTTGTTAAACGATGATTTAATGTGGGCAACACCCCACTTTTCGTCTGCCATAACTTACTCCTCCTTACTTTTATTCCCTACAACAGACGATGCTATCTGTGCAGGTCTCTCTGGGTGAGATTCTTTTGAGATCGGAGATACGCCATAATAATCGATTGACATCTCGTCCGCTTTTGTAATCATCATACTTGGCACACTCGCTCTTCTGCCGTTTATAGCAATGTGACCGTGTACAATAAACTGTCTTGCCTGACGTGGTGTTCTCGCAAGACCCAACCTGTGGACCTGCGTCTGAAGCCTGCGCTCCAAAATTGCATCAGCCTGCAATGACAGAATATCATCAATATTAGAATCTGATTTAAGGAAACCATATCTTATAAGTTTAGCAAGGATCTGGTCAGCCTCTGTTTTTGAGTGACCTGTTAAATCTGCATCAGCAGATTCTGCTAAAAGTCTTCGGGCATCTGCACGATATCTTCTAAGCACACTTTGTGATTTCCATAATTCCTTTTTGTTCCTAAGACCATACATCTTAACCAGTTCAACCTCAGATGCCATTCTGGCAGCCTGCCACGGGTGCTTTGGTGTATCGTAAGTTTTCTTATTTTTACCAGGGTATCCCATATTTTATCACCTTGATTTAACTCTTCTTCCTGCTTACACCAATAGTAGAACCACGTCTACCTGTTGATTTTGTTCTCTGGCCTCTTACCTTCAAACCACGCTCATGCCTGATACCACGATTTGCCCTGACTTTCTTGAGGTTATTAATATCCTCCCTGAACGTCATGATAATATCCTGACCTAAAAGATGTTTACTATCACCGGTATATGGATCATTGCGCCTGTTCAGCATCCATTCAGGAACAGTATTTTCAAATGCATCGACTGCGGAATCAAGTTTCGCAATATCTTCATCTGAAAGATATCCGATCGTTCCTTTAGCATCAATGCCTGTACTATCAATAATGATACGTGCAGTACGCCTACCAACACCACGGATACCGGTCAGTGCATATTGCACAGGCCGATTCCCCTGCAGGTCAGTATTCATAATACGAACTAAGTGTCTAATTTCTTCATCTGCCATTAAATAACCTCCTTAAGGATGCAAAGCATCCCGTAGCCTCAAAACTATTATATTTAAGTGTTAGTTCTGACACAGCCCATGACGGGCTATTGGCATGTTGCAATGTTAATGCAACTTCGCTATACATACGAGTGTTCGTATATAACATTAATCGTTGCACAATTACACCTGACGATATAACAACCGCCATAGGCAACACGTTGCTACACCACTGACACAGAAGTGTTGAATGGTGTGTTGGACATTTATTGCTGACTAGTAATACATCATCAAAATAAAAATGTAGCCAAACATATTTCCAAGACCTACACTTATGAAAGCAATTCTGAGATTGTTATTTATAACGCCGATTAGAACACCTGCAACATCTATCCACATTTACATAAACCAATACAATCATGCATTTCTGGTAATCTATGATCTGCACAAAAAGTTCCTTTGCAGCGCCTACATGTAAACGATGGCGACACTGTTTTCTCAATTACATCTAAATTTTCACCAGTGTGCTGTCTGTGTTTTGCCGGTCCGATTTGATTACAATAGTCACATTCCATGATTATACCTATATTTAACACATTAATATAGTTTATTGCTTTCACAACAGTTATTGTAGTCTTTTTTATGAAAGTGACAAAGTAGTAAGAAACGAGATCTTTAGACACTAACGAGGGAGATACGAGCAGATGAAGAGCCTCGCAATAATGTAGCCGATTTACTGAAACTTGCACCGGAATTAGATATTTTTATACTTACACTTATTCTTTTATTTTTTCCAGAATTCAGGAGTAAGCATCACGATCACAGTAAATACTTCAAGTCGCCCGATCCACATATTTGCAATAAGCACTAATTTTCCAATTGGATGTACAACATCAAAATTAGCCATTGGACCAACCAGATTAAATCCGGGACCAATGTTTCCAAGGGTTGCAATTGATGCAGTCAATGAACTGATCATATCCATCCCTAATATGGATAATATTACTGAACTTACTATGAATATTATAAGATAGATCACCACAAAAGAAACAATAGAATGCATAACATCATCCGACACAGTTGCGCCATTGAATTTTATAGGTTTAATGGCTTTTCTATGAATTGATTTAAACAACTCACGGCGCCCGTATTTTAACAACAACAACACTCTTACAACCTTGATACCACCAGCTGTTGAACCTGCTGAACCGCCAATGAACATGACTATGAACAGCAACATACGTGTAGAATCAGACCATAGGTTAAAATCAATCGTTGCAAAACCTGTTGTAGTGACAATAGAAATCACCTGGAAAATTGCATATCTAAAAGAATCAAATGCCGTGTAATCCATATCACGCCATAGCAAAATAGTAAGCAGACCGGTAGCAAAAAGCACTATGCCAGCATATAATTTGAATTCATTGTCTTTCAAAAGGCTTTTCTTGTTGACATATAATGTCTTATAATGAAGCGCAAAGTTCGCACCTGCGATGAACATAAATAGTGTGATAATTCCTTCTATAAGGGGGCTATTAAAAGCTTTTACACTATCTGAGTATGTCGAAAAACCTCCGCAAGCCATTGTTGTGAACGTGTGTGTCACTGCATCATAGAGCGACATTTTTGCAAGTAGAAGTAATACAACTTCAATGAGAGAAATAACAACATATACCATCCAGAGGATCTTTGCAGTCTCCCTTATCCTTGGTTTTAACTTATCTTCAGTAGGACCAGGGGCTTCCGCACGGAACAACTGGCGTCCGGCAACACCAAGTTTTGGTAGAATGGCTATGAACAACATGATAATACCCATACCACCAAGCCATTGTGTCATACTGCGCCAAAATAAGATGCTCCTTGAATGGCTTTCTATATCTACAAAAACGGTTGCACCGGTAGTTGTAAAACCTGACATTGATTCAAAAATAGCATTTAGCGGAGTTATTCCGTCAAACACGTAAGGAATAGCACCAAAAGCGACTGCAGCAAGCCATCCAAAGGCTACGATAGCAAATCCTTCTCTTGTTTTCCATTCTTCGTCAGACTTATATTTAAGTGAAAGAAAAATACCTGTAAAACCAGTCACTGCAACTGCAACAATGAATGGATACAATGATTCATCATAATAATATGCAACCAATAATGGTATAATCATTATCACTCCGAGAAAACGGAGCAATCCACCCAAAACATTAAGAACTATCTTAAAACTCATAAGAACCACTTGATCTATTTGAACATGCGTTCCACATCTTTAACTGCAGATGGTAATGAAAATACCACTACACGGTCACCTTCTTTAATTATGTGATCTCCACGTGGGACGATCGTTTCATCCTCATGAACAACCATACTGATAATTGCTCCTGTCGGGAATTTGAGCTTCTTCAAAGGTTTACCTACGATCTTTGATCCCTTTGATGCCGTATATTCAATTATGTCGGCTTTATTACCTTCAATGGTTGTAAGTGCTTCGATACCCGTCCCCATTGTCAATTTTAACACTTCGTTAACAGTTGCTTCCCTTGGACTTATGGCACTGTCAACACCCACCATCTCAAAGAGCGGAACATATTCGGACCTGTCAGATCTTGCAATAACCTTTTTCGCACCGAGCTGCTTTGACAAAAGAGCACACAACATATTCTTTTCATCGCTATTTGTCACTGAAATGACCACGTCCATTTCGTGCACCCCTTCTTCTTTTAACAGATTTACATCTGTACCGTCACCATGAAGCACAAGAACATCTGGTAGAGAATCGGCTATAGACTCGCATCGTTCCCGGTTATTATCAATTATCTTAAGATCCACATCATTTTTATTAATCAGCTTTGCGAGATAAAATCCAACAATACCACCGCCTATAATTAATATTTTGCTCCGCTTTCCGGAAACTTCACCAAAAAGTCCACGTATATCCTTCATGGCTTCTGGTTTTCCAATTACTACCATGTGATCGTTCGCTTTTATCATGTCTTGTCCATGTGGAATAATAACTTCAGCATCCCTGAAAAGTGCACTTACAATGCAACAATCGGATAACTGAAGATTTTGCATTTGTTTCCCAACAAGCGTATTTTCCGGCCTGACAACAAATTCCATCATTTCCACTTTACCATCTGCAAAAACCTCGGCATCAATGGCAGAAGGAATGGAGAGAAGATCAGCGACCTCTGATGCAAGGGCAAGTTCGGGACAGATCATGGTATCAATACCGATCTGCGTTCGTTTTGCCACAGGTTTATCAATATAATCAGGATTGGTAACTCTTGCTATCGTTTTTATGGGTTTTTTACCTTCAACTATCAATTTGGAAGCCATACATGCAACAATGTTCACCTCGTCATTTCCCGTAACAGCAACCAAAAGATCAGCATTGTCCAGAACATTTGAAAGAATTGATGCATTTGCGCCGTTGCCCTGTATTACCTGTACATCAAGTTCATCAGCCCTCTGGCATGCAGCCTCATCCTGATCAATGAGAACTACATCATTTGTAAGGTATAGGGATTTTGCAATATGATAACCTACTTCCCCTGCACCAATAATAATAGCTTTCATAACATTTCCTCAAACATATGGAATAATCTCAACGTGAAAATTCTCCCTTCGGTCGAATTAACTCGCACTACATATTTATAAAATATATCGTGAAATAAAATAAACTGTTCATATTTTAGAATACGCCCTATAATCATTATTAGTGTTTAAACTTTACTCTAAAAATACTGCCGTTGAAATAAGAACTAGAAGTGAGTCGAAACAGACATCAAATGCCTATTCCACATAAAATATATACAAAAATATAAATATCAAATTTTGCTTGATAAACTATGCTTCAAATGCACCTTTTACTTTGTTAAACAAACCTTTCCCGCTTTTGTTTGCATGCGAATCGCCACCAGTGCTTGTTTTCTCAAATTCTTCAAGCAGGCGTTTTTGTTCACTCGTCAACTTTGTAGGAGTCCTTACGATAACTCTCACATGTTGATCGCCCTGCCCATTTCCTTGAATGTGCGGGATTCCTTTCCCTTTTAGCCGGAATATGGAATATGTCTGTGTTTCCTTTGGTACGTGCATATTGACCTTGCCGTGAAGTGTATCAACCATTACATCTGCCCCAAGTGCAGCTTGTGTGAAGGATATTGGGATCTCGCATATGATATCATCACCCACGCGCTCGAATTTGCCGTGTGGCTTGACATGTATCACCACATAAAGGTCACCCTGTGGAGCACCGGGACTTCCGGCTTCCCCTTCGCCACGCACTTTTAGTCGCATACCATTATCGGCGCCTGCCGGCACTTTCACAGAGATCTTGCGAACCTTCTTTGCCTTGCCTGTACCTTTACATGCAGGACATAAGGATTCAATGATCTGCCCTTTACCGTGACATACATTACAGGTGGCAGTTGTCATAAAACGCCCAAACGGTGTGTTCTGTGCGCGATTTATCTGCCCGCTTCCATGACAGGTAGAACATGTCTTTGGACTTGTTCCTTTCTTTGCACCGCTTCCGCCACAGACATCACAGTTCTCAGCCCTTGGAATATTGATCTGTGTCTCGGTCCCGAATGCTGCATCTTTCAGAGTGATTGAAAGGTCATATCGCAAATCTGAACCGCGCGTTGGACCCTGTCTTCTACGTCCTCCGCCACCGCCTCCAAAAAACATGTCGAAAATATCGCCAACTCCTCCACCAAAATCGGCATTGCGGAATATGTCCTCTGTGGAGTAGTGTCCATCTATACCGGCATGTCCAAATCGATCATATTCGGACCGTTTTTCTGTATCTGAGAGGACTGCGTAAGCTTCAGATATCTCCTTGAACTTTTCTTCTGCATCAGCCTCTTTGTTCTTGTCAGGATGGAATTTCATGGCAAGTTTGCGATATTCTTTCTTAAGCTCCGCTTCTGATGCATCTTTGGAGACTCCGAGTATTTCGTAATAATCACGTTTAGTGGACATAAAAAGTTCCTTATAAATATATAAAAAGAATGTACAGGATAATATTTATATCTAGCACCATCCTGTAC
>JAHYJJ010000266.1:0-7306 GCA_019429165.1 Methanosarcinaceae archaeon
CCATATCCGTAAGATCTGATGAATCTGCGGGATTATTGATCCCGCAAAATAAACTCTTTTCTGTCATAACGTACCTCCAATTATGTATTCAATATCCAATGTTCAACATTAAATAAAATTGTACAAATCACTTCAACATCTTTAATGCATCTCTGCAAACAGCAACAGATGGGGCACCTGCTGTCAGGAAAATGACATCCATGGTTTCCATGATCTCTTCTTTTGTTGCACCGGCATTGATTGCACTTTTCATCTGGGATACTGTACATTCATTACACTGCCTGGATGCGACAACTGCAAGAGCCATCAATCTTTTTACCTTTCCGGAAAGAGCACCATCCGTTAACATCTTGTGGTCACATCTTTTGTACTTTAAAAGAAATTCGGGATCAAGTTCCCCAAGTGTATCCAGGATCTCTGGGGTGAATCCCATCTTTTTGTTCATGCTTTTTATTATCTCTTCATGTTCGCTCATATGTAATGTCCTCCATTAAATTTAAATTTAAAATCCTAATTGCTATCTGTGTGTTTAGTTCGTAATCAGTCGAATGCATCCACCATTGTCTGTCCAATACAATAATTGCACAGGATCCTTGGAAGTTCCTTCTTAAGCCTTTTCGTAGGTGCAGGTGTGGGATAATTGCCACTCCATATTGGCAGATCCATCCTTCTTGCGTGATCCATGCATAGACCTTTACCACATACGATACATACAGAAACTGCTTCGCTGTCTTTGCCTTTTTCCATGCAATCGTAACATTTCAGCATATTATCACCACCTCAATCGTTCTCCAGTAAAGATTCATGGCATGGCTCACATACTATGCGAAGAATATGTTCCACATCTGTTTTCAACCGCACAGGATAATTCCCTTCCCATACCGGAATCTCTTCCCGCCTCAGATGATCTTTGCATAACCCCATTCCACATACGATACAGATTCCAACTGCATCAGTATCTTTTCCCATTTTAGCACATTGATAACATTTCATGTATTCTCACCTTGAAATAATTCCAACTATTCGATCAATTCCATATCTTCTCCACAACATACGAGAGCACCGCCGCCGACTTTTGTGACTTCGACCTCATTACCGCAAACGTTGCATCGATATTTTTCACCAATTCCTGAAACACCCATTGATCTCACCTCCCTTTTACGTTATAAAGTGTCTAAATTATTTATGATTAATCATTATGTTATAGGATATATATAAACGATTAGTATAGTTGCGAACAATGGGTGGTTTTTGGTTTTTACAAACCAAAAAAACCAAACAATATCACTCACTAAACAATATCTTTCTCACATACATTGAATCTTATCCCCAAGACATTTAAACTATTAAGATAATGTGGGACTTTGATACATATATACGTGTTGGTAACAGACTTGATATAATTTATTTAAGCCCTACTGCCATTGGATCTATTCTTCGAAATGTTTGGGATTTGGAGATTTTAACACAAAGAACTCCATAAGTGGAGTGTTTATATTCTGGATCAGCATCTTTGTGTTATATGGAACATTAACAATTGAACCATGTGAGTGATCATTTGGCTCATTATCGCTCAATTTCAACCTCATCTCACCCTGAATAATTATAAGATATACATTCGAATTGGAAAAGTGTTCCGGCATGTTTTGCCCTTTTTCCAGTATGATATGGTTTATTTGGACGTTGTCATCATTTACTATTTTTTCAACAAGTTTTGTATTAGACGTCTTGAATTTATAGGTAGTTTCGATCATGCATTTCACCAATAAATAATGAACTATCAATACTTTAAAAGATTTTGCTATGTTATCAACATAGTAATGATAAATATATTTATCACATTTTTAAAAATGGTTTTTGGAGTATTTTGAACAATATTGAACAATCTAATTTACTTGAACACATGGTGTTGACACTATCCTATATATAAACTCAAAAACAAAACCAATAATGTTTTAAATATGTATGAACACAGAATATTGATTATTTATTATTAGGAGGAGTTAAATGACATTTGGAATAGAGTTTGTACCAAGCGACCCTGTTCTCAAGATTGCGCACTATGCAAAACTTGCAGAACAGCAGGGATTCGACAATGTATGGATCACTGATCACTATAACAACCGTGATGTATACACAACATTGGCAGTTCTTGCCATGAACACAAACACCATTAAATTGGGGACTGGGGTAACAAATCCGTACACCAGAAATGCAGCAATTGCAGCATCTAGTATCGGTGCTGTCAATGAGATCTCAGGTGGACGTGCAATTCTCGGAATTGGTCCGGGAGACAAGGCAACATTCGATGCAATGGGCATTGCATGGGAAAAGCCACTGACTATGACAAAAGAGACCATCGCAGCGCTTCGTGGATACTTATCAGGAAAGAAAGTATCAATGGACGGAGAGATGTTAAAGATTGGCGGCGCAAAGATGGCATTTAACACAGGAAATGTTCCTATTTACATGGGCGCACAGGGTCCAAAGATGCTCGAACTCGCAGGAGAGGTCGCAGACGGTGTATTGATCAACGCATCACACCCAAAGGACTTTAAAGTTGCAGTTACGCAGATCGCAGCAGGTGCAAAGAAAACAGGACGCGATCCAAAGGAAGTCGATGTTGCAGCATATGCATGTTTCTCAATTGACAAGGACGCAAAGAAAGCAGCAAATGCAGCACAGGTCGTTGTGGCATTTATTGTTGCAGGTTCACCTGACATGGTGCTTGAGCGCCACGGTATCGATGTTGCGGCAAAAGGAGCAATCGGTGGAGCAATCGCAAAGGGCGACTTTGGTGCACTTATGGGCGGCATGATCACCGCTGACATGATGGATGCATTCTCAATCTGCGGAACACCTGATGACTGTAAAGTAAGGATCAATGAACTGCTTGACATCGGCGTAACACAGATCGTTGCAGGATCACCTATCGGACCTGACAAAGAGAAAGCCATAAAGCTAATCGGTAAGGAGATTATCGGAGGGAACTAATGGTTCATCCAAAGATCTTGGAAGTCATTGAAAATGACGTCTGTACTGCTTGTGGGGCATGCGAAGCTGTATGCCCTGCCGGTGCAGTTACTGTTGGCATTACTGCAGCAGTCCGTGACCCAGATGATCTTTCTTTGTATGCGAAAGGTGCCGCACCAAACGTTTGTGAAGGATGCTTTACCTGCGGTCGTGTCTGTCCTGTTGTAGACGGATATGTAACTGATGAGTTTGCAAACGTAAAACGGTTCTTTGCTGCAAGAAGTAAGTTGCCGGGTCAGGATGGTGGATTGGCATCAGCAATTGTAAAATCATTATTTGAAAAGGGTGAGATCGACTGTGCAGTCGGTATTGCCATGAACGAAAAATGGGAAACTGAAGTTATCATACTTACAAAAGCAAGTGATGTTGACCGGACAAAGGGTACCAAGTATACATCAGATCCTGTTGATGCGATCCTTAAGGATGCATTCAAAAAATACAACAAGATCGCAGTTGTAGGAGTACCTTGCCAGACACACGCAGCCAGTCTTATACGTGAGAACGTAAACGATAAGATCGCTGTTATAATTGGATTGTTGTGCATGGAAAGTTTCCACCACGACAAGATGCAGGAAGAGATAATACCAAAAGTCCTTGGACTTAACATCGAAGATATTGTAAAGATGGACTTTGGCGGCGGAAAATTCTGGGCATATACAAAAGACGGCGAAGAACACAACGTACCGATCTCAAAAATTGCGGCGCTTGCAAGGAATCCATGCCACAACTGCTGTGAATATACATCAGTGCATGCTGACATATCAATAGGGTCGGTTGGTGCACCTGATGGATGGAACAGTGTGTTGATACGAACTGATGTTGGCGAGAAATATTTCGACATGGTTGATGATCTTGAGATCAATAATGATCCAAAACCTGGATTTTTCCTTGTCAATAAACTTACTGAAATGAAACACACAAACAATTCAGGACACTATCTCGAAGTTTGTGAAAAATTCTCATTCGATGAATGCGGAATGCATTGATCCACTAAGCGGATGCATATGAAACGAGCATTTTATATAGGTCGTTTCCAGCCATATCACCTCGGACATCATGCGGTCTTGAAAAAGATCGCGGATGAGGTGGATGAAGTCGTGATCGGTATTGGAAGTGCCCAAAAAAGTCATGGATTAAGTGACCCATTTACCGCAGGTGAACGTGTCATGATGATCCGGCATGCACTCGAAGACATCAATATTCGACACTATGCCCTGCCTATTGAAGATATCCAGCAAAATTCAATCTGGGTATCATACATTCTTTCAAGAACTCCTCCTTTTGATGTAGTCTATTCAAACAATCCGCTTGTCATACGTTTGTTTGAAGAAGCCGACATTGAAGTCCTACAATCCCCCATGTACCAGAGAGACATCTATTCAGGTACAGAGATAAGGAAAAAAATGATCGCAGGGGATAAATGGGAACATCTGGTCCCACCCTCAATTGCAGAGGCTATTGAAGAGATCGATGGTGTTGCACGTTTGCGAAGCGTTTCAATGACTGATTAGTTATTCCATTCTTTGTTTTTGATATCTGTAAAATAAGTATAAATTTTGAGTTATCTGGTTTTGCACGGTTTTCACAAAACCTTTAAATACAATTGTACTGTTCTTATATTTACTTCAAATTATCGGAGGCTCATATATGGAAACCAATATGACAAGACGTGATTTTCTGAAACGCAGTGTAATCGCAACGGCAGGTGGCGCAGCAATGCTTTCCGGGATGAATGTCGCGGGCGCAAGCGGTGAAAGTTACGCGACCGTAATTGACCTTACAAAATGTGACGGATGCGGCAAGTGTGTTACCGCATGCCAGACACACAACGGACTTCCTGTTGTGGGTAAACCTGAATCTTATGACAACTGGGTGCATATCCAGAAAGTTGATGTTGACGGTGAAGAAGTCAATATCCCAAGACGTTGTATGCATTGTGACAACCCCCCATGTGTGAACCTGTGTCCATTTGGTGTAAATAACAAGCATGACGACGGCTCTGTTGTCATTGATGATTACTACTGTTTTGGCGGTGCAAAGTGTAAATCTGTATGTCCATGGCAGATTCCTGTACGGAAACCGGGAGTTGGCATATACCTCAAATTCCAACCATTGCCTGTTGGCGCCGGTGTGATGCAAAAGTGTACAATGTGCCACGACCTTATCAAAAAGGGTGGAGAGCCTGCATGTGTTACTGCATGTGTAAAGGAACACGGAAATGACACAGCAACACACTTTGGTCCAAAAGAACAGATGCGGGAGCTTGCCTACAAACGGGCAGAGGAAGTAGATGGATATGTGTATGGCGACAAAGAGAATGGCGGAACATCCACGTTCTATGTTTCAAGTGTGCCTTATGGATCAATAGATGCCGAAATTACAAAAATGAATGTCGGAACTAAAAAGATCAATGGCGAAATTACAAAAAACAATGCAGGACTTTCAGTAGTCGAAAAGACACCACTGATCGAGTTAGAACCCCAAATGCACGATGCCAATAATCCACTCGAAGGTGTAACAACTGCTGCACAGGCAGTCATGATCGCACCTGTTGCGGGTGCGGTTGGGGCAGCCATTGCAGCTATCAAAGCGATGAAGAACATGGAGGACTGAACAATGGCAGAAAAGATACTCCATCATGAAAAAAAGTTGTCCGGCACCACTGGGGTACAATCATCGAGCACTGGCTTTTTGCACTGTCCGGTTTTGTACTGCTCTTTAGCGGTTTTGGACAACTTCCCATGTACAAGCGTTATGGGATCACAGCACTGCCAGGACTTGAATGGTCCGGCAATTTCATCATAACCCTGAAGATACATTATGTTGCAGCGATCGTGTTTGTTGCTATTGTGATGTATCATTTGGTGTACCACGGGTTGTTGGGACATAGGAAAATGATGCCTAAAAAAGGCGACCTGAAAGGATTTGTTGTATCAATTCTTGCCATATTCGGAATGGCGAAAGAACCAAAATTCGACAAATATATGCCGGAACAGAGACTTTCTTATGTCTACTTTACCGGATTCAGTACATTTGTGCTAATCGTGACAGGCATGCTGAAAGTGTACAAAAACCTGCCGAGTGTATCGTTCTCTGATGGGACTGTGACCATGTTGACAATGTTGCACAATGTTGCGACATTTGTGTTCATGTTCAGTCTGGTATTCCACCTTGGCGCATTTGTGTTAAAAGCGAACCGCCCATTGTTGAAAGGAATGTTGCACGGAAAAGTTGATCTGCATTATGTAAAAGAACGTCATCCGGGTTGGTATGACGAGCTTAAATAGAGGTGATATTTCACCTCTGTTCTTATTTTTCATTTTTCCAAAATATTGCCTATTTTCTCATGCTTTTTCTGCCTTCCAAGTGCGACACGACAACGATATTCATACGTCAATGGAACAATTACGATTAATTAATATATAGTAAAATTTATGTAAATGTGCCCCTGTATTCCGGTGAAAAAATGGTTTTAAAAAGGTACATTATACTGATCCTACTAATCGTTCTGTTTATCCAATCCATTCCATCAGCGGTTGCTGAAGATGAAGTTACATGGGACGATGAGGTTACATTTACATTCAGTTTGGGTTCATATAAGTTTCCAAAAGGGGACTATGTTATTGAATTATCCGATTTCAATGGTGAAGGATTGGTTGCTCTAAATATCCTGAAAAATAATGTCATTGTGGATAGGGTAATTCTTTCAAAAGGAACAGTCTGGAACTATAATGATGAGGTGAAACTTCAGGCTATTGATGTGACAAATAAAAATGTTTTTCCATCATTTGGTTTTTGGCCTGGAAGTCCAAAAGCAGAAATCAAAATGTGGACAGGGGAACCCACTCTAAAAGATGCAGCAATCCTCTCAATTAATATTGGCACTAAAAGCCCATACAAACTGGATTCCGATATAGAACTAAATGTAACCCTGAAAAATGACGGTGATTTTACTGCAAAGGATGTGATGTTTGATATTAATATCGATGACCTGAAACTTAAAAATGATGATTACAAATTGTCATACAACTACTTTGGAAGCATAGAAGGAAATACACAAAAGGCAGAAGAGATCAAATTGAGATTTCCGACATACCCTAAAAAGAACTCATATCCATTAACCATAAATGCCAGCTGGAGTGATTTTGACGGTAATACCCATACAGTTCAGAAAACGGCAACTATCAAAATAAAGGATCCAATCGAAATTCGGAAATATACAAAAGATGAAACCTACATTGGTAAAAACGTCTATGTTTCAATCAGGATAAGC
>JAHYJJ010000245.1:0-1213 GCA_019429165.1 Methanosarcinaceae archaeon
ACAGATCGGGCTCATTGCTGTGGATCTTATAAAGACCGCACCAAAATCACCTTATTACCTTGAGACTATACACCCTATCCTCATGAACCATGGAGTTATCGTGGGAATGTCATTGAGTGCCGTTGCATTCTTTGGAGTCTCCCTTGCAACCAAACGTTCAAGCGATGTGAATCTTGCACCGTTCTTCAAGGATGTTGCAGAGAAACTCTTACAAAAGGATGAAAAGGAAGTCGATGAATCAAGCAGGGAATATGCAAAATTCCTCGAAAACCTTGACGAAAAGATAACCGGCGAACGTGCACATCTGCACTTGAACCTCGAAGCATCTGCAACTGTAAACTGGACAAAGTTCATTGATAATTTAAAATCAATGCACCCTGCATGGATCACACCAACAGGTAATGATTCAATATACAGGTTTACACAGGCAGATATGCTTTCATGTGTTTCAGTGACACGAGGAAATACTGAAAAAGAGGTATGGTTCGCTTCCGAGCCAAGGATCGAATCAGTTGACAGCCAGCGAAAAGTATTGTTCCTTGCATTCAGGGAGATCGCTGATGTACTTGAGGATATTGGCGTGTTGATGACACTTCCAAGTGAAAATTGATTGAGATTAGATGAATTTGCGGTATCTGCAACATTGTATTGATGCAGATGTCGCATTCCTGTTTTTTATTATTCCAATGGCGTAAACTTGATTTAAAACATAATCAGTTATAGTTGATAGGTTACAATGAGAAACGCAAAAATACTGGCACTGTTAATCCTTATTCTTTCAACTCTTTTAGCAGGATGCATTGATGAACTTGTACCTGTCGATGAAAATTCTACCAGCTCTGACATTTCTGCTTATGAATTTGATATCTTTGTGAACCAAAGCGCAAACAGTGACATTGTTGCAAACACAACCACTTTTTACCTGTCAAAGGGCGAAAATATCAGAGTAGTTCACATGCTCATAAACGCAACCGTTATCGATATTATCCCGATTGATGATATGAGTTCAAATCAGGATTCGCTCGATAATATTGTCATTATCGCCGATAATGCGAGCACTACAAACGCATCGATAGAGGTGTTTAACAGTTATTCACTCGCGAGCGAGGTATCTGATGTCGGATATACGATCTCAAAAGAAGTCATTCGCGGGCAAAAACATACTTACCTTAAATTCAATGAAACTATCACAGGATTTGTGGCATACACGTTG
>JAHYJJ010000071.1:0-7177 GCA_019429165.1 Methanosarcinaceae archaeon
AAAGAATTTTTAATAAATCGCATCAACACAAGAGATTTATATGCAATAACTCTCTAAAATGACTATTAATGAATCACACATTATGTCCTAAATGCGGAAAAGAAATTGAAAAACTGTATGATAACGTCTGTAAAGACTGTTTTTTTGAAAATATCGTACTTGCAAAACTGCCTCTTGTTCTTCATGTAAAAACATGCGCAAAATGCGGCGCACGTTTTGATCGGAGCAAGTGGGTGAATATGGGTAATGTGGATGACATTGTAATACAATCCGTGGAGGATGTCCTGACTATTCATGATCTTGCGGAGAACATCGAGATATGTGTCGAACCGCGACAACTTACTCCATATATGTACCGCGTACGTGCGGAGGTTGATGCGTTTATCAAGGATGAGCCTGTACATCAGGAACTCAACACCGAGGTGCGTATCGTTCGCGAAGCATGTGATATGTGTAGCAGGATATCAGGCGGCTATTTTGAAGGGATAATACAGATACGTGCAACAAATAGGGCGCCAACGAGTGATGAGAAAAAAAGATGTATCGATATCGCAAATGAAGTTGTCCGCAGGATGCAGAAAAAAGGCGACAGGCTTGCATTCATAACTGATTCAATTGACATCAAGGACGGTGCCGACCTATATATTGGTTCAAATAATTCAGGTAGGCATATATGCCGCGCAATAATTGAACAAATGGGGGGCAGTTTTTCCGAATCCCCATCCCTGTTCGGGCAAAAGGATGGCAAAGACGTCTATCGAATTACATTTTCAATGCGATTGCCTGAATTCATGTCAGGTGACATCATTCACTTTAAGGATAAGGTAATTCAGATAAAAAATATCGGCAAACGAACCATTGGTATTGACCTTTCAACCGGTTCAAGGTTTATGGCAACAACAGATGAGATGAAAGGCGCTACTCGTATTGCAAGTATGGAAGATGCGGTAATGACAGTTTTGGTGGCTGTTGAAGATGATGCCGTTATGGTTCTTGACCCCATCACTTATAAAACGGTGACGATCAAGAAACCTATATCTTTTATGGCACAGTCAGGCAGTGAGATACCGGTGATCAAGACAGAATATGGGCTGTTTGCCCTATCGGGTGAACATGCATAATGACTATACAAAATAAGACTTGTTCAGGAGTGAAGTAAGAATGGAAGTGGGAATCGGTGTAGAAATGGAAGTAGGGAAAGATATGAACATGCAGGATATTTTAGTGATCGGATACAACACCCGCAATATTGTTTGTTCTGCCAGACGTGCAGGATATAACGTCTATTCCATCGATGCATTTGCCGATTCAGACCTTGCGAAATGTGCTGCGGGCTCAAAGATGTTCGATCCTAACGAGGCAGCGGATGTAACAGCCATCAGTCGTGAGAGAATAGTTGAACTGATCAACAGTTTTGGAGTTAACTTTGATGCTATTATTTTTGGTTCAGGTTTTGAAATGATGGATCTGGCCGATCTTGCATTCCCGACATTGAATAACCCTTCACATGTTATGCAGGAAGTTTCCGATAAGAAAAAATTTGCACTAAAGCTTGCTTCAATTGGTGTGGTACACCCTTACACATATCATAAAACAAATATTGCAATGATCAGGTATTCGGTCATGGTAAAACCAAAATGTGGAGGCGGTGGAAGGTTCAATCGTTTGGTTGAGAATGTGGATGAACTAAACTCATATCTTGATGATATTTCAAATATGAATGTGGATATGGGCCTCAGTGTGGATGACATGCTGATACAGGAATTTGTATCTGGCGTGCCTGTGAGTGTTTCGGTTATATCTACAAAACAAAGAGCAGTTGCTGTTGCTGTAAATGAGCAGATGATAGGCGTGCCGTGGCTCACTGGACTGCCATTTGCATATTGTGGGAATATTACACCATACGAAACACCTTATGAAGAGATGATATGTGAGATGGCAGAAGATCTGATCATGGAACTTGGTCTGGTTGGTTCAAATGGTGTTGACTTTATGTTGACCTATGACGGTCCTGTTGTCATTGAGGTAAATGCAAGATTTCAGGGCAGCATGGATTGTGTGGAACTTTCGACAGGTATCAATTTGTTCGATGCTCATGTTAAGGCGTTTGCAGGTGAACTTTTACCGGAACTACAAGTGCGTCCTGCGGCAAAGCATTTTGTAGCGCGGGCAGTTGTATATGCGAAAGATCGTGTTTTGATAGATGAAAAGGCAATTAATGGTTTACTAAAAGAGCCTGTTGTGGACATTCCAAATATTGGATATGTTGCGTATTTGAACGAACCTGTAATTTCAGTCTTGTGTATAGGAAATACGCGAGATGATGTTATGGCGAATATTAAGGAAAGTGTATGTAATATACGTGATATTATTAGTTCAAAAAATAATTGATATTAAGTTAGTATACAAATATTAATATCACAATACATTACATTAGGTGTGTGACTCACGAGGTGAATATTTTTGAATGATTTAAATGATCCAGTTATCAGGGGATATCTTACACGACTTGTAGGCGAAGATGGTTTGGTTATGGTCGAGCGGATGCCTGAGGGCGAGGTAACGGATGAACAGATTGCAGAGGCAACTGAGGTTCTGTTAAATGTTGTCCGGCGTACTCTTTTTATTATGTCTGAGAATAAACTTGCAGTATGCAGGCGAGAACGTGATTCCAATAGTGGTTGGCTTACGTACCTCTGGCATCTAGATATGACGGATGTTGATCCGCAATTGGCAAAAGAAAAGAAGAAGTTGACTAAAAATCTGGCATTACGTCTTGATTTTGAAGAGGGCAATGTGTTCTATGTCTGTCCTGATGGATGTGTTCGGATGTTGTTTAACGATGCTGTAGAAAATGAATTCCTTTGTCCGATGTGTGGTGAGGATCTTATATTTAAAGATAATGCCGATTTTACAGGGGCTTTGAAAAAGCGCATTGAGACTATAAGTGAAAAATAGGTAAAGCCTCTTTTGATCTGTATCTCAATCTGTATTTTATGATCAATATCATATGATCGATATTCTATAATTGACATTCTATGATTCCATACGGAACTGCTGTAAAGATCCTTTCTGATTGCGGATGTAATCAGAATGTGATCGATCACTGCCTTGCAGTCTCTTCATTATCTGTATGCACAGCACAAAAGTTATTCGCATCAGGAAAAAGCGTTGACTTTGAACTTGTGAGTATTGGCAGTGTACTCCACGATCTTGGACGTGCTCGCACACATGCGATTGACCATGCGGTTGTGGGTGCAGGGATGGCTAAAGAACTTGGTCTTGATCCCCGCATTGTTCAGATCATAAAACACCATATTGGTGGGGGCATTTCAAGACTGGAGGCTAAAGACCTTGGACTTCCGGATGATGATTATATTCCAGTGACGATCGAGGAGAAGATCGTTGCCCATTGTGACAATCTTATGCGGGGGACAGAACGGATAAGCGTGGATGAATGCATTTCAAGGATGCGATCCCGCAACATGAGTAAGGAGAGTATTGATCGTGTCAGGGCTCTTGCAGATGAGGTTGGTGTTTGTTAACTTTTTTGTAATAATTGGTGACAATCTTCAGGTTTCAGGTACTGACCAACACGGATCGATAATTTGATGATTTTTGACAGTGTTTTGGGAAAGAGTTATATAATGAAATTGACAATCATGTAACTGTAATCCCTTCGGGGAAAATACATTTTTATCAACATTATTTTCTCATTTTTTACTATGAGGTATACTGATGGTTAATGATAAACTTCTAAAAGGTACAACTACTGTAGGGATAGTTTGCAATGATGCTGTCATCCTGGCAACAGAACAGCGAGCTACAATGGGGAACTTCATTGCAAGTAAAACGGCAAAGAAAGTCTATCAGATCGATGAACGTGTAGGCATGACAACTGCCGGTTCAGTTGGAGATGCTCAGCAGATCGTGCGTATTGTAAGCGTGGAATCTCAACTATATAGGATGAGACATAATGAAACCATGACAATTAAAGGGATTACAACACTTCTTTCCAATCTTTTAAGTGGTCAGCGGTATTATCCTTTGATGGTACAACTTTTGATTGGTGGCGTGGATAAAAAAGGTCCTTCTATATACTCACTTGATGCAATTGGTGGAAGTATCGAAGAGACAAGAGCAGTCTCAACAGGTTCAGGTTCTCCAATGGCATATGGTGTACTGGAAGACCGCTATACTGAGGGAATGAGTGCTGAAGAAGGCATAGACCTTGCAATACGTGCTCTTCATAATGCGATGAAACGAGATTCGGCATCTGGTGAAGATATTAATGTCGTTGTTATTACAAAGGATAAATACAGGCAAATGGATCCTGAAGATGTAAAAAAGATTCGTGCTACACTCAATTGAGTGTTGTGTATTTAAAAAACAATTGATATTCTATAACGATATATAAAATTTTTATAAAATCTTACATTTGGCATCACAAAAACGATTTGTGATGCACCATATTTTAACAATTTTTTCTTTCAATATAACGGAAGGCTGTATTAATGGCAATAGAAGACCTATTAGCAGATTTAAAAGCAAAAATAGAGGACAAACTGCCTCCAGGCACCACGATATCAAGTGTTGAATTCGAGGGTCCGCAACTTGTAGTATATACAGAGGAACCACGTAAATTCGCAGATAATGGGGATATTGTCAGGACCCTGGCTAAAAGTCTTCGGACTCGTATAGTTGTGCGTCCTGATCCTAAAGTTCTTCTACCCCCAGAGGAATCCATTGTAAAGATCAATGATACTGTTCCCGCAGAGGCCGTTATTTCTAATCACTATTTTTATCCTGATGTCGGTGAGGTAGTAATTGAAGCCGAAAAACCAGGGCTTGTTATCGGCAAGCATGGTGAGACCTTAAGGGAGATCACAAAGAAGATTGGCTGGACTCCAAAGGTGTCACGCACGCCTCCCATCAAATCACGGACTGTTAAGAACATCCGCGAGTTTATGAGAACCAATCACAAAGAACGAAAGGATATCCTGAAGATCGTTGGTCGAAAGATCCATCGTGAATGTATGTCAAAGGACAAGTGGTTAAGGGTTACATCACTTGGCGGCTGCAAGGAAGTTGGAAGAAGTTGTTTCATTCTATCAACACCGGAATCAAGGATAATGGTTGATTGTGGTGTCAATGTAGGCTCAGATGAGAACATGACACCTTATCTTTATGTTCCTGAAGCATACCCGCTAAACCAGATCGATGCGGTAGTGATCACACATGCACACCTTGATCATCAGGGACTTGTGCCTCTGTTATACAAATATGGATATGATGGTCCGATCTACTGCACTCCCCCTACCAGGGATCTGATGGCACTTTTACAGTTGGATTTCATTGATGTTGCAGCAAAGGATGGTAAGAAGATACCATACGAATCTGCAAATGTCCGTGAAGCGCTAAAACATACAATAACACTTGATTTTGAAGAAGTAACGGACATTGCACCTGATATTAAATTAACATTCCATAATGCAGGTCACATCCTTGGTTCTGCAATATCACATTTCCATGTTGGTGATGGCTTACATAATATCGTTATTACCGGTGATTTCAAATATGGACCAACAAGGCTTTTCGACAATGCAGTAAACAAGTTCCCACGTGTCGAGAGTGTAATAATGGAGTCTACATACGGCAAATCCAATGCCATACAGCCGTCTTTGAAAGAGGCTGAAAAACATTTACAAATGGTAGTTAAAGATACATTGGATAGAAAAGGTGTTGTAGTTATCCCTGCATTTGCTGTTGGTAGAAGTCAGGAAGTCATGATCGTTCTTGAGGATGCTATTCGAAAGGGCATTATTGAAAATGTTCCTGTCTATCTCGATGGAATGATATGGGAAGCGACCGCTATCCATGCAACATATCCTGAATTCCTGAACAATGACCTCCGAAAACTTATATTCCAAAAAGGTCAGAATCCTTTCCTTGCAGATTGTTTCAAACCTGTCGATTCCAATGAACTGCGCAGGAAGATCATTGATGAGCCGCACCCCTGCGTCATACTTGCAACCTCAGGTATGATGAATGCCGGACCCGTACTTGAATATTTCAGGGCTTTTGCACCAGGTGAGAATAATACCCTGATTTTTGTGGGTTATCAGGCAGATGGAACAATGGGTCGTCGAATCCAGAAAGGATGGAAAGAGATTCCAGTTCCTTCAAGAAATGGCGGTAATGAGATGGTCAGCATGAACATGCAGGTTGAAGTTGTTGATGGTTTCTCAGGACATTCCGACAGAAGGCAACTTATGGAGTATATCAGAAAGATGCAGCCTCATCCTGAACGTGTATTTACAGAACACGGAGAGGAGCGCTCATGCGTTGACCTTGCAAGTTCGATCTATAAAAAGTACAAGATCGAGACACGTGCACTTACAAACCTTGAGACGATTCGATTGGTTTAATATCCGATCGAACGTCTCACAACAATTTTAGAATAATTTAACAACCATTTTACAATCATTTTACAACAGGGTGGCATTTCTTGTTGTATTTTTTTCTGTTATTTTTTTTATAGTATATGTTTTATAAACATATAGTTCGAGTCAATTCGACCAAAGGAAGAATTTTCTCGTTGTATATAATCTATAAGATTATGTACTCCGAGTTAACGCGAACAAAGTGAGCGATTTCTCGTTTGTTTTTATAGATTTGATAAAACAGCATAAATGATGTTTTCTACCTGAAACTAAATCCAATACAATCGCCGAATAAGAAAGAGCGATTACTCGCCCTCCCTCTTCTAAGAACCGGACTTGCGACTTTCACCACATCCGGCTCAAGCCTTTCATCACCCTTCATGATGCCAGTATCTTCTGACTATCCATGACCTGGATTTTTGGGGATGCCTCCTCTTTGCCCATCTCCACAGCATATTCCAGACAATATTGTCCAGTTTGCCAAATGTCTCTTTAGACACTACTGATTGATGGTAATTTGCCCATCCAGTAATAACAGGGTTGAGAGCACCAATGACATCTTCCTGTTTCCATGCCTTCCCTTTTTTGATAATGTCACTAATTTTTCGTGTGATATTACCAATAGACTTTTTGGTCTCATATCTGCAAGTCTCTCGCTTTTGAGCGTCTTTGAATTACTTACATTCATAGGTTTACTTCCGTTCATACAATGAAACACCGTTGGCAAGTCTGCA
>JAHYJJ010000072.1:0-7165 GCA_019429165.1 Methanosarcinaceae archaeon
GACCTGATAGTGCTTGCCGGATACATGCGGATCGTTGGCAAAGGCGTTATCAGTGCTTATAAGAACAGGATACTGAACATACACCCGACATTACTCCCATCTTTTCCGGGACTGCATTCCCACAAACAGACGCTCGATTACGGTGTAAAGGTATCGGGATGCACTATACATTTCGTTGATGAGGGGATGGATACAGGTCCGATAATTCTACAAAGTTGTGTTCCGGTATTTGAAAATGATACTGAGGATACGCTTTCACAACGTATTTTAGAACAGGAACATAAGATATATCCGCAGGCTGTGAAATTGTTCATTGAGGGTAAACTTAAAGTGGATGGGCGGATAGTTAGAGTTTCAAAATAGAGTTTATACTATTGCAAATTTATACTATTGATATATTCACATACATATAACATACATAACCAAACGGATGATGAAACATGTCTTACATTTCAGAAATTGACCCCCAGATCGCAGAAGCACTTGAGAAGGAAGCAGAGCGTCAGGATTACAAACTTAACCTGATCGCATCAGAGAACTATACGAGCCGTGCTGTAATGGAAGCACAGGGCTCGATTATGACTAACAAGTATGCTGAAGGATATCCAGGCAAACGCTACTATGGTGGCTGTGATTTTGTCGATATCGCAGAAGACCTTGCTATCAAGAGAGCAAAGGAGATATTTGGTGCAGAGCATGTCAATGTCCAGCCGCATTCCGGTTCAGGCGCGAATATGGCAGTCTATTTTTCAGTGCTCAAAGTAGGCGACACCATAATGTCCATGGATCTGACACACGGCGGTCACCTATCACATGGCAGTCCTGTGAACTTTGCAGGTCAGTTGTACAATATCATCCCATACGGCGTTGATAAAGAGACCGAAGCACTTGATTATGATGCTTTGATGGAACTTGCAAAGGAAAGTAAACCAAAGATGATCGTTGCAGGTGCATCCGCATATTCACGTGCGATCGATTTCAAGCGTTTCAGGAAAATTGCAGATGAGGTCGGAGCATATTTTTTAGCAGACATCGCCCACATCGCAGGACTTGTTGCAGCAGGTGTGCACCAGAGTCCGGTCCCTTATGCTGATTTTGTCACAACTACGACCCACAAGACATTGCGCGGTCCACGCGGCGGAATGATCATGTGCAGGGAAGAGTATGCAAAGGCGGTAAACAAGGCAATTTTCCCCGGTATCCAGGGTGGACCGCTTATGCACATTATAACGGCAAAGGCTGTGGCATTCAAGGAAGCACAGGGTCAGCGATACAAGGATGACCAGGTTCAGACCGTGAAGAACGCAAAGGTTCTGTCTGAGAAGTTGATCGAACTTGGTTTTGATATTGTTTCAGGTGGCACGGATAACCACATGATGCTTTTGAACCTCAACAAGTTCGATATGACCGGTAAGGATGCAGAGGCTGCATTCAGCAGGGCGGGAATTATCCTTAACAAGAATACGATCCCATTCGAGACAAGAAGTCCGTTCATCACAAGCGGTGTCAGGATCGGTACTCCGGCTGCGACCACAAGAGGTATGAAAGAGACGGAGATGGAAGAGATTGCACAGATGGTCGCTACTGTCATTGCTAATGTGGATAATGAACATGTGCTTGACAGCATCAATGCAGATGTCCAGCAGCTTTGCAGTCGTTTTCCTATATATAAGAATTTATAAAGACTTACAGAAATTATATTTTTATAGATTTTAGTATCAGGTATGATATACAATGTCAGATGAGAGTGCAGATCCAAAGATAATCGATGGCAGGAAACTGGCAAAGAAACTGGAAGCGGAAGTTAAAAAAGGTGTAGAGGAATTGAAACTCGACCGCGGGATAACCCCGGGTCTTGCAACGATCCTTGTCGGGGAAGACCCTGCATCCAAGATGTATGTCAGGTTGAAACACAAGGCATGCGAGAGGGTGGGAATTCATGCAGAAGATATCCCACTTCCCGAAACCACCACACAGGAAGAACTTATCGAGCATATCAACACGCTGAACAACAGGGATGACATTCACGGTATTCTGGTGCAACTTCCACTTCCCGAAGGCATTAATGAACAGGCAGTAATGCTATCTATTGACCCGTCCAAGGATGCGGATGGTTTCCATCCTTACAATATGGGGCAACTTTTGATCGGGAACGAAGGGTTTGTACCATGTACGCCAAAAGGTGTTCTTCGAGCACTTGAAGAGTATGGCGTGGAGATCCAGGGCAAACATGCTGTGATCGTTGGACATAGTAACGTGGTTGGTAAACCAATGGCTGCAATACTTGTGAATCGCAACGCTACAGTATCAATTTGTCATGTCTATACCGATGATCTCAAGAAGTTCACAATGGATGCTGACATACTAATTGTTGCAACCGGTGTCAAGCATCTTATAAAAGCCGATATGGTAAAGGAAGGCTCTGTTATCTTCGATGTGGGGATCACGGAAGAGGACGGAAATGTATATGGGGACGTTGATTTTGACAATGTGGTGAAAAAAGCATCACTGATAACTCCTGTACCTGGCGGCGTGGGTCCAATGACGATATCCATACTTATGCAGCATGTGCTTATGGGTGCTAAAAATACTAACTAAATGCGATTCTTATATAATATATAAAAACCCATAATCATCAATAACAATGGTTGTTGATGTTGACATATGCGGCTTGAAGATCGGCGATGAGCATCCTGTACGATTAATGGGTGTAATAAACCTTAGCCGTGAATCTTTTTATAAAGCATCTGTTGCAGACAGTACCTCTATTCTCAATGTGGCACACCGTATGGTAGATGAGGGCGCGACCATCCTTGATGTTGGTGGACGTTCAACATGGCCTCTTTCAGAACCTATTACCAAAGAGCAGGAACTTCAAAGACTGCTACCAGCACTTGAGATCTTACAGGACAATGTGGATGCTTTGATATCGGTTGATACGATGTTCTCTGACATTGCGGAAAAATCACTCAAACTGGGTGTGAATATCATAAATGATGTATCCGGCTTTACCGCAGATGAAAAAATGGTGGATATAGTGGCAGACCACGGCTGCCCAGCTGTAGTGATGGCATCCAACAAGGTGACAGGTGATCCGATCGGCATGGATGCGATCATGCGATCGCTGGATGCGATAATCAATAAATCCCTCAGCCGTGGGGTAGGGGACGACCAATTGATACTTGACCCTGCGATCGGGAAATGGGTTGCTGAAAAAGAGCCGATATACGATCTTGAAACAATTGATCAGTTCGAAAGGTTGAATTTATTTGAAAAACCACTTCTTGCTGCGATATCACGAAAATCGGTCATAGGTGAGGTACTTGGCAAACCTGCTACAGAACGGCTTTTTGGTTCCCTCGCAGCAACAGCGGTCGTGGTCAGCAAGGGCGCGCACATTATCAGAACACATGATGTTGCAGAGACACTCGATGTTGTAAGGATTGCGGGCGCAATACGCAGCCGACGTCCCGTTGTTAAGAATAGGGACTTCGAGGTGTCGGTACTGGATATCAAGCATCCTTCGGATGCGGTCATGGCAATGCGCGGGGTAGGCGCGACCGAAACAGGCAGCAATGTGATGAAGAACAAGACTGTAATCCGAGTTTTGCGAATTAAAAATATAACGACAACGGAAGCCTTGATAATCAAACAGGAAATGCTCTCGCGCGGCGGAGATGCTGCACTTGCGCGCGATGCAGTGTCGCATGAGACTACAAAAACGGATGTGATCATAACAGGCACCCTGCTTCAGATGGAGCGTCTTATTAAAAAACTTGAAGGACAGGCACGCAGTTTACCGCTTATCTCGAAGATGATAAGGGAAACACTTGATCTTCAGATGGATGTGGAATATCGATATTCGGGGGGAATATAAGTATGATAATCTCATCAGCCAAACCTTTCGAGGAAATATTGTCCTCGCTTGATAGAGAGGATGATATTTTTGTAATCGGTTGCAATGTATGTGCTGCTAAACTACATCTTGGGGGCGAGCCGGAAGTGCTTGAAATGTGTGGACGTCTCAGGAATGCAGGCAAGAATGTTGTTGGATGGATATTGCCAACCGCAGCATGTAGCGTGCAATCATGGGAATCACTGGTCGAAAAGAATCCTGCTATTGAAGATGCACGTGCAATTCTTGTTATGGGGTGTGGAAGCGGCACGTCAGTTGTTGCATCGGTAGTAGATGTGCCTGTTTATTCTTCCAATGATACCACTTCACTTGGTGGACTAAGTAATGATGTTGTCCTGCATGATCAGTGCGCAATGTGTGGAAAGTGTATCATTGCTGATTTTGGAGGCGTGTGTCCGACCACACAGTGTGCAAAGGGGCTGTTGAACGGACCCTGCGGCGGCTCAATGAATGGAAGGTGTGAAGTTGACAGGGAAACGGATTGTGCGTGGGAACTTATCTACAAGAGGCTTAAGATGATTGGACGGCTCGATCTCCTGGATGAGTTGCATGAGCCGAAGGAACACTGAATAACAAGGGTATTTTTAAAATATCAACGCAACCATCCGCGCTTTTGCGCGGCGTATCTCCACACCACCATCACCAAAAATTTTACTATCCACCATGGACATGTATATATGGTTTATCAAGAAAAGATGCATTTGTATTGTACATAAGTGGTATTAAGAAAAAATAAATTTGCATACATGCATTCTTTTTTTCATAGTATATGTTTTATAAACATATAATTCGAGTCAATCTGAGCGTTAGCGAAGATTTTCTCGTAGTATATAATTTATAGAATTATATAGTCCGAGTTAATTCGACCGAAAGGAGAATTTTCTCGTTGTATATAATCTATAAGATTATGTAGTCCAAGTTAATGCGAACGAAGTGAGCATTTTCTTTTTGTATATAATCTATAAGATTATGTAGTCCAAGTTAATGCGAACGAAGTGAGCATTTTCTTGTGAGTTGCGCCGCCTACGGCGGGTTGTTGTGTTGATTTTTATTTTTAGGTAAAAGAAACAATATCACCCGTACTTTCATACGCAAAAATCCCTGCTGGAAGCCGCTCTGAAAAATCTTCTGATACCAAACACTCGCGTAATGCCCGGATCTCCTTGATCTCCAGAATATGTTTTGGAACCAGAAGATCGTAATTCTCCTCAACGACCTTGATGAACTTCAATCCCGCCTCCACAGCAGCACACCGCAGCCCAAAACCAATGTCTGCGCGTCCGTTCTTTATCGCATCACAAACAGCGCGGTGTGTTTTTGCACCGGAATCGTAGCCTAATATTGAGGCGGTCATTTCCCGAAGTGAAATGTTCTTTTCTCCGGCAAGTTCCCCCAGTTTTATATCCAGAAGCGCACGCGTACCAGACCCACGATTGCGGTTTATAAGACGATGAGCGAGAATGTCCTCTATCTTTGAGATGTCGCTGTCATGCCTGACGATCAATCCCTGCTCGCGTTTGTATCCTTTGATAAGTACGACATCAGACAATCCCATCCTTTTAATGATGGGTATGTTGTATTCACCCGAAGCATCAGGCATGTTTACACCTGCAATATCGGCAGTCCCGTTGGCAATTGCAGTTAAGCCACTGCTTGAACCTGTGCCAATTGTCCTTATTCTGAGTCCAGTCAGGTCTTCAAGCACATCAATGGCGGGACAGGTGCCACCTACAAATAATATGTCTGGACGTACTGCATCCCCGAACAATGTTACATTCACAGATGTTCCTGCATCCATGAACTCGACCTCAGGTCGTATCTCGATAAAACCATCCGCATCTGAAAGTGTGGTTATCGCACCGGAACCTTTGTCGGCAGGATATACCTTTCCGCGCACAAGTCCCACAGGCAGGAGCTGATGTCTGCCCTGTGAACGTATGCTCGTACCAAGAACGGCGGGCATTGTTGTTTTTGAAGCGGTGATTACACCTATTGCGCGTCGTATCAGAGGGGCTACGAATTCATTGAATATCGTTAGTGCGGATGTAGGATTGCCTGGCAGCCCGATAGCCGGCACGCCATTTATCAAGCCGACCACAACAGGTTTGCCGGGTTTGATGTTGATGCCGTGCGCGAGGATTGTGCCTTTTTCCTCGATTATTTTGTACATGATATCACCCGCACCTGCAGATGTACTGCCGGATGTCAGGATAATATTGCATTCCTTGACTGCAGTATCAATCGCTTCTTCCATGTCACGATCATTGTCGCGGACAATTCCATACATTATCGGAGTTGCGCCGCATTCGATAACACCTGCATGTAGTGCGTATGAGTTTGTGTCGTATATCTTTCCGGGCTTAAGAGGCTGTCCGGGTTGGATGAGTTCATCGCCTGTGGATATGATGCCGACCTTTACACCTGTGATGAGGACTTTTCGTTTTCCGATCGCAGAGAGTACACCGATCTCACGGGAGCCGATGCGGGTGCCTTTGCGAAGCACGCGCTCGCCTCTCATTATATCAGAGCCTGCACGCATGATGTTCTCCCCGACGTGAACGGGGCGGTCTATGAATATCTCATTGTCCTGCCGTTTTGTGTGCTCGATCATCACAACAGAATCCGCGCCGTCGGGTATCGGGGCGCCTGTGGCAATATCAACTGCCTCGCCATCATTAACGTAAAACTGATCTGAACATCCGGCTGCGACTGTTCCTATGAATTTTACTTTGCAGGGATCAGTCTCATTTGCTTGATACGTATCTTTTGCCCGGACAGCATAGCCGTCCATTACAGACTTGTTAAAAGAGGGGACATCTACAGAGGAGATGATATCCTCTGCAATGATGTGATATGTTAAATCTTCAATAGAGGTGGATATGGATGCAGGCCGTATCTTGATTTCACGTACAAGATTTCGTGCGTCTTCGACCGATATCAGTTTACGGAACTCTTTGCGTTGCATGTAATTTAGATCTACTCTTCTTCCATATACTTTGCGAGGTTTTTGTTCAAATTATAAACACGATATGCCACATACCAAAGCCCGAGAAGATACACTATCCATGTGAATATTGAAAGGTTTTTTAATTGCGGGATTGGGTCAAGTGCCTCAAAAGTGATGACTAGAGTCACTGGCATAAGGAGCAAGATTGCAATAACAGAATCGTTCAGATACTTTATATTTTTAATTATTATCTTATCCATTTGTACACCCTGTGATTTTTCAAACTTGATTACAGTTAGTAT
>JAHYJJ010000073.1:0-7121 GCA_019429165.1 Methanosarcinaceae archaeon
ATTTATACTTGTATTTATACTTGTATTTGTATCCGGGAGATGAGAACGTGTACGTCAAATTTTTCCGTTGTTTTGGGTGCGATGAAACGTATCTGCCAGAAGAAGTGGAATCACTTCCAATAATGCGGTGTGAGAGATGTGGCTCTGCACTTGATGCTGAATATGATTACGATTCTATCAAAAAAGAGATCATTTCCGACAATTTCAGGCGTGATACACCGACTCACTGGAAATATTGGCCTTTCCTGCCGGTATCTGACCTATCAGCCCTTGTTACAATGGGAGAGGGTGCAACCCCGCTACTTGAACATTCTGCAATTACCCGATCGATCGGAGCCGCAGATATGTACTTCAAGTACGAGGCACAAAACCCGACCGGTTCTTTCAAAGACCGCGGCTCATCCCTTGAGATAACAAAGGCTCTTGAACTTGGAAAAAAGAAGGTGGTTGTGGCATCCACAGGCAACATGGGCTCTTCGATCGCAGCGTATGCGGCTTTTTCAAACATGGAATGTGTTGTTTTTGTGGCAGATGTCGCAGCTGATGTAAAAGTTGCGCAGATGCGGGCACATGGTGCGGATGTGCGCATGGTTGAAGGTGATTATCGCATTGCTATGAAAGAAGCAGAGGATTATGTTCGTAATAATAATGATTCGTTCCTGACAGGCGATTATCCATGGCGTTGTGAGGGTACGAAAACGGTTGGGTTTGAGATACTTGACCAGTTGTACTGGAAAGTGCCTGATTATGTGATAGCACCGATCGGTAACGGTACACTGCTGTGGAGTTTGTATGAAGCATTCCGCGATATAGTTGGTGTCGGGATGACAGAGCATATTCCGCGTATAATCGGAGTTCAGGCAGAGGGTTGTGATTGTGTTGTGCAGGCATGGAAGGATGGTGCACATTCGATCGAACCTATTGATAACCCAAAGACCGTTGCCACAGCGATTGCCTGTGGAGATCCGATTGATGGTCTTGCTGCACTCAGGGCTATGAGAGAATCGGATGGTCTGGGTGTGAGCGTCAGCGATGATGAGATCCTTGCGGCAAGAGATGATCTTGCAAGACATGGGATCCTGGTCGAGCCAAGCGGGGCTGTTTCGTATGCAGGTGCACGCAAGGTTAAAGATACACTTATCGGGCAGACGGTTGTATGTATTGCGACGGGGCATGGGCTTAAGGATATGCAGGGGTTGTAAGTGTCTGGTTTTGAGTTTAGACGAATCATGTAATATGTGTATTTATTTGTTATCAGTTATATTTAAATAATTTTGAAATAAAGGTAATGTTATGCCAGAAATTGATTTTGAAAGAAGAATATTTGATGAACTTGTGCATATCAAGGCTGAGTTAAGTGAAATTAGAGAGCACATGGTAGATGTGGATACAATACTTACTGAAGATGAAAGGCATATTGTAAAAGAAAGTTTTGAACACGAAAAGGAGGGTAAATTGGTCTCACTTTCGGATTTTAAAAAAGAGATTGGTTTATAGTATGTTTGTAATTCTTCTTGATCTTCCTGCACAGAAGTTTCTTAAAAAAATTGATAAAATTATCGCATCCTGAATAGTGGAATCGATCGAGAAACTTGCCGAGAAACTTGCCGAGAAACTTGTCGAGAAACCTATCCTTCACGATTCAAAGAGAATAATTGGAATTAAAGAAAACTTGTTTAGAATCAGAGTGGGAAAATTCCGTGTGCTTTATAGAGTTGATTATGAAAATCGCCATATTGTCATTACAAAAATCGATTCAAGAGAGCACATTTATAATTGACTAATTAATACTGCAAATTTTATGCTAAAATTCAATCGATAATTTAGACATAAATGCTCGAATGATATTCAAGAGAGCATCCAAAAGCCTATTTAAGTATGCAACTGTTCTGCCTGCCATGTCAAAACCTGTTTATCTTGGAGAAATGCTCCTGCACTGGTGCAAGTCCTGCAATGTCCCTGTACTTGGAAAGAAATGCGGATGCGGTGCGAAGACACAGAAAGTCACAGTCACTCCGCCAGGTGACATTCGTCCGGCTTTTAAGCATGATATTGACCAGATCAATTCTATTTCCATTAATCAGTTCAATGTTCCTCTCATTTCGCCGGACCGTTTGGTCGTGCTCAACAAGGCTCCATATGATGACAGGATGGACGAGGTCATCGTTGACGGTGAGGTTGTCGCAAGTATCAGGTTCGAGATCGATGGACTTCGGTGGGTACTTCTTACAAGGGCTGGCGGAGCACGCCGCATTTTTGGTGGCAAGGACAAAAGCCTGATGCGAAACTGGGTTGAGATCGATAAGGATGCTGTTAGTTTTATTGTGAAGGGAGCAAACGTACTGGCTCCCGGGATTTCCGATGCCGATCCTGATATTCAGGAAGGCGACGAGGTTGTTGTGCTCACTCCCGATGGGGGGATTGTAGCTGCCGGACGTGCTAAGATGGATGGTGCGACAATGCTCAAACGTGAGCGTGGTATGGCCGTCAAGTGCCGTTGGAGTGAGGCTCCTTGTGATATCGAGATTGTTGCAGGCGGTCAGACTTGGGACGATGCGGTGGCTGCAAATTCCTATATTCTGGATCGTTTTATAGACAGGTCACACAAGTTCATCAGGAATGTCGCAGAGACTACCAACCGACCTGTGACGGTTTCATATTCAGGCGGCAAGGATAGTCTTGCAACCCTTCAACTTGTGAGTGAATGTCTGGATGATTATGAATTAATGTTCGCAGATACCGGACTTGAATTTCCTGAAACGGTTGAGAATGTGGAGGTTGCTGCCAAGCGATACGGTCACCCTCTGCATACGATCAGCGTGGGAGATGCGTTCTGGGAATCCGTGGATGATTTTGGACCGCCGAGCGTTGAGGTTCGATGGTGCTGTAAGGTCTGCAAACTTGGCCCCATCACGCAACTTATTGAGGATAATTACGATAATGGATGTTTGACCTACATCGGCCAGCGCAAGTATGAATCCAGTGCCCGTGCAAGGAGTGAGAGGGTATGGAAGAATCCCTGGGTTGGGAATCAGGTGGGTGCTGCACCGATCCAGGACTGGACTGCTCTACACGTGTGGTTGTACCTTTTCAGGACAGGGGCACCTTATAATCCGTTATATGAGCAGGGTTTTGACAGGATAGGATGCTGGCTTTGTCCTTCTTCGTCACTTTCGGATATTGTACATCTCAAAGAGACCCATCCCGAGATGGAGAAACGTCTCACTGATTACCTTTATGGGTATGCAGAACGCATGGGATTATCAAAAGAGTGGGTAGAACACGGATTCTGGCGCTGGCAAACACTACCGTCGCACATTGAAGCCATTGCTGAGAAGAAAGGTATCAATACTGTGCCGAAAAGTGAGGGCAGAGATGTTCTCACTTTCACGATGACATCCGGTTACCAGCCATGCAAGGCAGGTGGCATGTCTGCTGAAGGTGGTTTTGGCACTGCGTTAGACCTTGCGCGTCTTGAAGATTCACAAATGCTGCGCGCTGCGGGTGATGTATCGCATATGGCAGGTGTGATCTCTATTCTGAATGGTGAAGACCGCGCGCAGGTGTTTGCATCAGGGAACGTGACTGCACGGAGCGATACGGAAAAGAGAGCACGCAGGTTGATGCACAGGGTTGAATTATCTATTCGGCGCGCCCTCAAGTGTCATGGGTGTGGTGTTTGTGTTGGAAACTGCCCGAATGGTGTAATAGTTATTGAGGGTGGAGTGGCTGTTATCGGGGACGGGTGTGTGCATTGTGGTAAATGTATCGAGGTCTGTCCGGTTGTGAAGTTCGGGTGAGGATGCGGCTCTTTTTTGTAATTGTAGATTGAACTAAAAACAATACAACAAACGTCGTCAAGCAGCACATTCCACCATGAACGAATAGATGAGCACATACAATCGGTTGTTTATGTCTACCTCATACACGTAAACGGTTACATTTTGTAACCGTTTCACTGCCTACAATTTTCAGTCGGTGACAATTTGTCACCGATTCATTCTCTTCTTTTTTCAATGTCTTCCAAGACCTTTTGAATAAAGGGTTTTGTTTCAGGAATATCAACATTCACTGTTTGCCAAACTGTTTGCATATTTACTCCAAAATAATCATGAATTAGAACATCTCGCATTCCTGCGATTTCTCTCCATGGGACATCTGGATATTTGTCCCGAACATCAGTAGGAACATGTTTTGCGGCTTCCCCTATAATTTCTATGGCTCTTATGACTGCATAAACAGTCTTTTTGTCACCGATAAAATCATCAAATGTCATTCCGTCAACAAAACTTTCTGCTTCATCCATCGCACTTATAAGGTCTTCCAAAAAATCCAAATAATCCCTGTCTTCAGACATAAACGACCTCTTTGAGTATCCGTTTGCCAATTCTAGGTTTTAATGCATTCTTCATTACAAGATCTACTTCAACTCCCAAAAGATCAGAAAGATAATTTTTTAGCCCCACAAATGATATAAGTCCAATGGGTTCATCGAACTCAACCAAAATATCAACATCGCTTGACTCATTTTGTTGATCTCTGACATACGACCCAAATAATCCGATCTCTTGAACTTTGAATAACTTCTTCAACTCAGCTCTATGCTCAACGAGTATTTCCTTTATATTTTCAGTTGTTTTCATGTTCTTTAATTAATCTATAATATATTTAATATATCCGCTAAAAAGCATGCAGGTTGATGCACAGGGTTGAACTATCCATTCGGCGCGCCCTCAAGTGTCATGGGTGCGGGGTCTGCGTTGGAAACTGCCCTAATAATGTTATTGTTATTGAGGGTGAAGTGGCTGTTATAGGGGATGGATGCGCCCACTGCGGGAAATGTATCGAGGTCTGTCCGGTTGTGAAGTTCGGATAGGGTGATGGGTGTTTTTTGTTTGTAGATTGAAATAAAAACGGGGCGACAAATGCCGCAGGCGGCGGATTTTGTCATGAACGAACAGATGAGTGCACACGATCGGTTGTTTATGGATCCCTCATGCATGTAAACAGTTATATTTTGTAACCGTTTCCCTGCCTCCAATTTTCAGCAGGTGTGGCATCACAACAAGCACCTTCATCGCCGCATATCGGCAGGAAGGGGTAGTTCACAATTACACATACATGATATTCATAGCTTCATTCTCTTTTTGTTTTTGCTCTCTTATTATTTGCCACATATTTTCTCGTATCTTTCTCAGCAGAATATTTTTTGGTTCATTGTCTTTATCATATTGTTTCCGTTTGCTTGGGTCTGATAGTACTGAATAAGCCTCTGCGATTTTTTTAAACATTTCTTCGGTTTCTGGTAATTTGTTTTTGTCGGGATGATATAGCATAACCAGCCTCCTGTAAGCGGACTTAATATCTTTTTGGGATGCTTTCTTATTAACTTCCAATATTTCGTAATATGTTTTTTTAACCATGGGTTCTTGATATTGCTTTGTTTTTGGTTTCGTGCATGTGATGTGTGTCTTAAAAAGATGTGTTTGTCATAGTTAACATTGGTTTTAAGGATATATCAAGCTTATTTATCCGGATATAATCTTACATTTTTAGCATGTTCCACAACCTTTGATGTTTTCATCAAAGATTGGGGGTGGGGAATTTTAAACCGCCGAAAATGGGAAATTCTTGACAGCCGTTGACATACCTGCCACTATGTGACGAGGATGGGTATTACATAGTGAGTTGTCCTCAGTTTAAGGGCTGCCACTCGTATGGTGAAACTATAGATGAGTCACTGGAAACTATAGATGAGTCACTGGAAACTATAGATGAGGCACTGGAAAATATAAAAGAGGTTATATATATGTGCCTCGAAGAAATAAATGTTGAAATCATTGGATTTTGAAATTGTGTAGAATCAAATAAAAAACATTACTTCATTTCCATTTGTTTTGCCACACAGAATTTACAGATAGCTTCATCATTATATTTCTGTTTGTCTTTCACAGGACAGAAATAATCCTCGTCCATTCTTTCAACAAAAAATCCGCCTGGAAATGGTGTTCCTTCCGGATGCAGGGGTGTATTTGTAATGAAGATATTGTACATGGCAGAAAAGTAGTATAGTACTACCATTTGAGAAACTTCATGTGCATCATTTAATTTTGATCCGAATCGTTCCAGAAATTCTTGATATTGTTCCATATCAAATGATTCATTTAGAGAATTATCACTGGAAAGTATTGATTTGAAATTATCAAAAAGATACCCTAACATCTTTTTCTTGAATTTTTCTTTATATACAGTAGGAAGGTCTTTACAATCTTTTTCAAAGAAGGTCTGTACCTTCATAAAATCAAAAATACTGTAACCACTAAGTTCTTTATTAAGCAGCAATAAAAGACTATGCTGATCGAAAACAGATTCATGGAGTTCGTGGATCCCATCTAGTTTTTTAAATATTGATTTGACCAATTTAATCTTATATTACAAACATTGAATTGATATTAATTGTTTTGGTGGCTATATGGTGACTATAAGAAGTATTTATCCATACATCCAGCATTTTATATTTATTGTTGCCGGATGATGGATGAAATAAATAAAATATGTTTAAGCACTCTTTAGTTTTTCAGCGATATCCATTCCAAGCCTCTCAGCTTCTTTTATGTCTCTGTCTATTGGCTTGTACTGGATTCTTAACACTGGATCAATCACATTCATACCCAATTTGCGCAGTTTATCAGCAATTATAACCGGTGCTTCGCCACTCCAACCATAGGATCCAAAGGCTGCCGCAAGTTTACCTTTTACATCTGCATTCGCAAGTACGTCATCAATGAACTTTTCCATCGGGGGCAATATTTTGTAATGGAATGTTGAAGAACCAATAGCTATGGCATCCGCCGCTTTTAAGTCTTCTAATTTCGCATCATAAAAACTAATTGATGTGGCATCTATATGTCGTTCTGTAAGTCCATGTGCAATTGCATCTGCTACCGCTTTCGTATTGCCTGATGTGCTCAGGTACACAACCATCGCTTTTGTTTTATTTGGCATAGTTTCACCTTCCATAATGAAATTGGAATACATCCTGTTGACCTAATCCCATAATGACATTAAAAGTTATTTTAAATAAATGTTTTGTATACCGAGATTTTGAGTACAAAGTACAT
>JAHYJJ010000246.1:0-1191 GCA_019429165.1 Methanosarcinaceae archaeon
AATTCCAAAATACCATTACAATGCTTATTAACACTGGCCACTTATTACTATTTATGCCATTTGTAAGCAAACGTCCAAAATTAGAGTTGACCGACAAAGAAAACGAATACTTGACTTCTCTGAGCCATTCAAGAATCGAATCCATAAGAAGAGTTGAAAGATCTAAAATTTTGCTTTTAAGTTATCAAGGAAAAAACGATTCTCAGATATCGGATGAATTAAATACAAACCGTCAAAAAGTGATCCGGTGTATAAAGAAAGCTATTGCATATGGAATTTATGACGCAGTTGACGATTTACCCAGAAGTGGCAGGCCAAGAGAAATTACTCCAGAAGGGCGTGCATGGATTATTTCACTTGCATGTATGAAGCCAAAGGATCTCGGATATCCGCATGAACTTTGGACGCATAAACTGTTAGCAGAACACATTCGTAATCATTGCATGGGTGATGGGTATCCTGAAGCCATAAAGATATCTTCTGGAACCATCTCAAAATTTCTTGGTGTAAGCAACATAAAACCACATAAAATATCCTCATATCTTCATCAACCTGACCCAGATTTCGAGTCAAAGAGTGCTGTTGTCTTACACACGTACAAGCAAATAAAATTGTTAAAGGCAATGGAAAAAAGCGGCCCTAATATGAATGTTACAATTGTTTCATATGATGAAAAACCCGGTATGCAAGCAGTTGGAAATAAATATGCAGATTTGATGCCAGTAGTAGATGAATATCCTACAATTTCACTCGACTACGAGTACATAAGGCATGGAACTCTTTCTTTATTGGCGGGAATCGACTTACTAACAGGAATAATCCATTATCAAGTACATGAACGACATCGGAGTGCCGAATTTGTTGATTATTTAAAGATGATTGATTCATATTATCCAAAAAAACTTAAAATTGTCGTGATTCTTGATAACCTTAGAGTTCACACGTCAAAAGAAACGCAAAAATATCTTGAAAGTGTGCCACAAAGATTTCAATTTGTATTCACACCAAAACATGCTACATGGCTGAATATTATTGAAAGTTTGTTCAGCAAAATGACAAGAAGCCTATTAAGAGGAATGAGGGTATCATCAAAACAAGAACTAAATGATCGCATAAGTCAGTATTTTGATGATATAAATGAATCTCCAGTGATATTTAAGTGGAAGTATAAAATGGATGAAATGCCTAGCG
>JAHYJJ010000074.1:0-7112 GCA_019429165.1 Methanosarcinaceae archaeon
GGATATTTAAAAACGCAAAAATTTTTAGATTATGTAATTTTGGATTTGCCATTTCTCAAGATGCCACTGCTGTAAGAATTAAAAAGGATGCGTTAAATGGCTATCGTGCATCCTTTACGTTTATTTCAAGCGTTTTTGCAGATCACGTTTTGTGGATAAAAGAAGTTGCTAAAGGCAATTTAGGGAAATCTTTGATTTCCCTTTTATCCGCTGTTATGCACTCCTGATAAGGCGAGGAATGCAAAGCATTCTGAAGAGTCGTCGAAGAGACGTTATAGTTATACCCTCTTTATTTAATGTCAAATGAATTAATGGTATTATTAAAAGTTTCTTCGTACATACGATAGGGCTCATCTTGAGAGCTATATGTGAAAATATACGCTGTCCCATTGGCGAAAAATACTCTCTGCCTCATTTTCCACCCACTATCATACCCAATGAGTTTATCATACCCATTTATATTATTTACAGAGAATGTAGTTTCATGTAGTATTGGCGTACCAAGCAGTCTTTGCTTGAATTCATTTTCAACTTCTTGTAAATCGGTTGCCGATTTTACAATTAATTCTATAAGCACTGAAACTTCTGATTCGTAATCATTCCCTTCTAATTTTATTTTGATGTCCTTATTGAATGTTACGACCTTTTTTATATTCCCTTCTGGGATACCTTCATCATAGAATTCCCAACCGTCTGGATACTCAAAACCATAGTTGAGTTTATCGTCATAAACATACCTTCCGGTTGACAGAGGTCCTCCATATGGTTCTGGTTCTATCGATGGAATTGGTATAAATGGTTCTGGTTCTATCGATGGAGACGGTATAAATGGTTCTGATGTTTGTCTTTCTGTATATGACAAAACAAAGAGGGCAAGTGCTACTATTACCAGGATCGCAATTCCTGAGATTAATTTTTTGGTCATATTTTATACCTTATTAAATAATTTATTTTATTTGTTTTAATATATTGGTTATTTAGGCATTTCAAAGCCGATTGCTTAGAATTTAGCTAGTTATACAGTATTGTGTGTATAAGTACAGTTGGACGAATTTTATACTTTCATGTTGATCCCATTTATCTCAATAACTATCCCTGTACTAAATAGTACAGGGTCTTCATATACTTAAATAAAACAATTTCTTGCTTTGAATCTTGAGGTGATTACCAACCCTTGCCCAAATCCTGTAGTGTAAGGCTTTGTGTATAAAATACATCCTGTGTAAAAATTTAAGAGTCGGGGTATAATTCTACATTATACACAAAGCCGTAAAATGAGTGTCATTTACAGATTGTACATCGTGCCGAAATTCAATCATCCTGCAACTTATCAACATCATCCGGTGTGTTGACGTTGACAAAAGTCCTGAGATTTTGGTCAAATTCCCTTATCTCATCAATTTTGACAAACACAGGGTCCTGCATTTTAAAAACAGGTGCCATCACAAACTTCTCATTGCGCAGGATGGCTTTTTCGGTCTCCACAGCCATCGGGTGAGTTCGATAAACTGCATGCATCGGCTCAAGATTTTCATTATCCCAAACAGGAATAGCAGCATCATGGCCCTCTGCGCGTTTGAACAGAAGTTCCACGACATCTGTATTGATATATGGCATATCACACGCAACAACAAACACATATTCCCCTTTTGCTGCTTTAAATCCCTCAAGTATGCCAGACAGTGGTCCCACATCCGCAAAATTGTCAAGCACAACATCGTGTCCCTGTGTATAGTCATTCAGCAGTTCCTGCTGCGTGGCATCTCTCATTGATATGATGATCTCATCCACCACTCCATCAAGTGAGTCCATAACATGTTCAAGGATGGTCTTGTCTCCTATGGTTAACAGGGCTTTCTCCTTGAATCCCATCCGCCTGCTGCGGCCGCCGGCAAGTATCAATGCAGATCTCATGGTTGTCCTCATCCTGCATTTATACGGAGCGCAAATGTTATTAAAATTTGGTTTTATGTTGAATATACGGGACATTCTTCTAATCGGTTGAAGATAGGGAGTGGGTGTAGGGGGCCATACATGGGATAATGTGGACATGCCGATTATAAAACCGTTCATTGCCACCGTTTATACACAGTAGTTATTAAAAATGCGGCAAATATTACCCAATAACTATAAGTAATATATATTCATAGTATTATTATCAACTAGTAATAATCATTAATCAAGGTGAAAATATCATGAGTCGCGTAATTGGATTAAAATGTAGGGAATGTGGTGCCGAGTATGAGGCAAACATTCAGAACACATGTTATGAGTGCTTTGGTCCTCTTGAAGTTCACTATGACTGGGACGAAGTACAAAATACTGTGAGTAAAGAAAAAATAGCAAAGGGCCCAGCTTCTATCTGGAGATATGCAGATCTGCTTCCGATCGATGGGACAAACTATGTCGATCTTGGTGCAGGTTACAACAAACTCCATCATGCAAAGAATCTTGGCAAGGAACTTGGGCTTAAGGAACTCTATATACTTGACGAATCCGTAAACCCCACAAATTCGTTCAAGGACAGGGTCACATCAGTGGCTGTGAGCAAGGCATTAGAGTTCGGTGCAACTGCTATTGGCTGTGCATCAACCGGTAACCTTGCATCAGCAGTCGGAGCACATGCTGCAAAAGCAGGACTTCCGGCATATATATTCATCCCCGGATCCATTGAACTTGGCAAGATAACACAGATGCTTGCATATAATCCCCATGTGATCGCAGTCGATGGTACTTACGATGATGCGAACCGTCTCGCAAGTGAGGTCGCTGACATGCATCCGGATTGGGCATTTGTGAACATCACGATCCGACCGTATTATACTGAAGGGTCTAAAACGCTCGCCTTTGAGACTGCAGAACAATTCGGATGGGAAACACCGGACCACATAGTTGCACCTCTTGCAAGTGGAGCATTGCTCTGTGCGATCTCAAGAGGTTTCAATGAACTGGAACAGATCGGTTTTGTAGATGACAGCAAAAAGATCAAGGTATCGGGGTCACAACCACTTGGCTGCTCACCAATATCCACGGCTGTAATAAACGACACCGAAGTAGTACCTATCAAGCACCTTGATACCATTGCTCACAGTCTTGCGATCGGTAATCCGGCAGATGGATACTACGCAAAACAGGTCATACAGAACTCCGGTGGAAATGCCGCATCTGTAACGGATGAAGAAATACTTGATTCAATCCTCTTGCTTGCAAGGACTGAAGGATTGTTTACAGAACCAGCAGGCGGTACGACAATTGCAGGTCTTAGGAGACTTGTTGAGAACGGCGACATCCAACCAGATGAGCGAACTGTGGTGTATGTTACAGGAAACGGTCTAAAAGCACAGGAAACGATCTTGAAAGCACTCAAACAACCTGAAATAATCAAACCTACTTACTTAGAATTTACAAAGAAATTTGGACACAACTAAGGAAACATATACTGTATATACGAGGTAAAATAAAATGGTATCAATAAGATTTTCGTCAGCATTGAACAACTTAACAAAGACAAGAGCAACAACACTTGAACTTGGCGACACAACAATAAAAGGAGTATTCGATGAATTGATAAAACAGTTCGGAGAAGAGTTCGAAAAGCGCCTGTTCGAGAATGGAGAGATACGCAGGTTCGTTAACGTCTACCTCAACGGGGAAGATGTCCGCCACTTATCAGGTCTGGAATCACCTGTTACAGATGCGGACGAGATCTCAATACTGCCCGCAGTAAGCGGAGGATAAAGGCCAGAGTATGATTAAGATATCAGAAAATGTGGAACAATGGAAATGTTGCTATAAGGAATGTAAAGCTGCATGTTGCAAGCGAAGGAACTCATTGACCATATTCGATGTGAAGAAGATCTCACAGCGAAAGGGACTGAACTGGAAAGAGTTCGCAGATTTCGATGAAGAGAAAGCAAGATTGTTCTTAAAACAGAACAATGGTGCATGTTTGTTTCTTGATGACGATTCAAGATGTACTATATATGCGTACAAGCCAATGGTGTGCAGGTTACTCCCATTCGAAATATCCGGTGTGATGCAGGCGGATGAGCCAATAATGCATCTAAAGCCAATTGATGAATGTCCCGGATATGGTCACGGTCCTCATCTGGATGAGAATTTCATGTGGCAGGTGGAGCGGGATGCTACACTGTATTTGCATGAGAACCAGAAATTGTGCAGGGAATTCAAGGACGGAAAAAAGGATCTTGATAAATTGTTAAATCAGGATTAAAATTAAATTACAAGTATAATTAATAACAAAACAAGCCAATTACAAAATAATACAAATGAGGTAAAAAAATGACAAAACTATTACTTGTGCTTAGCAAGGATCCATTCACTACTGAAATACCGGAACTTGTCACAGATATTGCCATTGAGGCAAAAGGAAAGGGAGCTGATGTGTCCCTCTATCTTATAGAGGATGGAGTTACGGTTGCACGTCACGGTGGTTTCAGCGAAAGGATCGTAGAGATCCAGCAAGAAGGTATCAAGGTGTTCGCAGACGACAAGAGTGTATTGTCCAGAGGCATCTATGACAAACTGATCGATGGCGTTGAGATCAAGGAAATCGAGACTTTGCTTGATTTCATTGTGGACGATTATGATCGGACGGCGTGGTTCTAAGGAGGAGATGAAGATGACAGAAGGAAAACAAATTACATTAGTATCTGTTCGCGGCCCATACGGCGATGAAGCACCGTTCACATTGATCAGACTGGCTCATGCAGCGAAGGAAAAAGGCATTACGGTGAACTTCTTTAACTATCTGGACTCCACTTTGATCGGAAACGGCAATCAGGCACCAAAAGAGTATCCATCAGTTGAGAAACTGTTCTCAGATGTCCTTAAGAAAGGACTGAAAAATCCAAAAGCCGATGCAATTGCCTGCATTAAATGTACTGAAAGTCGTGGTGTCACCAAGACACAGACAGAAGGTGTGGTAATCGGAGGTCTCTATGACCTTGCAGAATGGATTGCAGAATCTGATAAAACTATACTTCTCGGGTGATCGATATGAGTAAAAAAGTAAATATAATTGTAACACAGCCACCATACGGCAAAGAAGAGGTCTTTGGTGCAATCCCTCTCGCAGCAACTCAGTCCGCAGCGGATAATGAAGCGAGCATTACACTGGTAAGCGGTGCAGTGCATGCAGTTGTTACCGGACAGCAGACAGGGTATGGCGATGTGGCACGATGGGATAAGAATATTCCACCTCTTGAGAACGAGATCAAGAACAATCTTGACCTGTTTGATTTCTATGTATTGGACCGCGACCTCCAAAAGCGCGGCATCACCGATGGCGAGATCATTGAAGGCATTAAAAAGACTACTATCAGTGAACTCACCGACAGGATACTTGAGAGTGACGTGACTCTGGTATTGTGAAGTGCACGAAAAACAGGAGACAATTATGGCAGATATCGTAGCCGATTATGAGTTGGATGTAAAGGGCGAATGCTGCCCTTATCCTCTTGTAAGGACAAAGAAGAAGGTAGATAGTTTAGAACCCGGTGAGATTCTCAGGATAGTTGCCGATGACGCGGTAGCGCCTCAGAATATTGACCAGTGGTCAAAAAAGAGCGGAAATAAATTGCTTTCAGTTGAACAACATGATGGCGAGTATATCATCTATGTGGAAAAGACATAGTTATTATGTATTTGTATAACTGTTGTAAGATTGTGGCATAAATTAGATTGTTTTATCTTACACAAAAAAATAATACAACCGCCGCAGGCGGCATATTTCTACATCACCAGCCTCAAAAATTATTTATATCCGTCGAATTAACCGTTATGTAGAATTTGAAAGATGTATACTCTACAAAAATGATGCATAATATCTATATGATAATTCAATTTGCTTATTAATTGTAACAATATTAATATTTTAGCGGTGATGGTGGGGTGCGCCGCCTGCGGCAGATTGACTCGCCGTCAAAAATGGATTTGATATAAATGCCGGAATCTCTAAATATTGGTCATCTTTCGACCATGTACCATACCTCATTCATTCTGATGGGTACGGACTGGTTAGAAAAAGCCGATATAAAGGTAAACTGGAGTCTTTTCGGAGGCGGGCCTGCAATTGTTCGGGCATTTGAGGGAGGCGAGGTTGATATTGGATATGTCGGGCTTCCTCCTGTGATGATCGGGATCGACCGCGGCGTTCCTATTAAATGCGTTGCCGGTGGGCATGTTGAAGGTACGGTGATGATTGCATCTTCACGATTCATGTCGCTGGAAAAATGCCAGAGCCCACAACATTTTTTTGAGCAATTTAAGGGATTGACCATAGCCTGCCCGCCGGGTGGTTCTATTCATGATGTTATCATTCGGAATTGCATCAAGAATGCAGGTCTGGATGGCGAGATGACTGTGCAGAACTACGAGTGGGCTGACATGATCCCTGAGGGAATGGCTGATGGTAATATTGAAGTTGCAGTTGGTACCCCTTCTTTGGCGGTTGCTGCAAAACGTTTTTGTGATGCCGATATAGATGTAAGGATAGTAATTCCGCCTGATAAATTGTGGCCGGACAATCCGAGTTATGGGATTATTGCAAGTAATGACCTGATCGAGAATTCACCGGATGTGGTGTCGAGGTTCATTGAGGTTCATGACAGGGCGTGTTCTTTCATGCGCATGGAACCGCAAAAGGCTGCACAAATTGTTGCTGATAAGGTTGGCGTGGTTGATTCGGATTTTGTGTATGAGATGTATGGTGTTTCTCCAAAATATTCAGCAGATTTGTTTGATGGTTATATAGAATCTACAATGAAGTTCGTGTCTGTTTTATACCAACTAGGTTTTATTTCAAGAATACTGGTTGAGGGGGATATCTTCGATATGCGGTTTGTGGGCAGATATAAAAAGATAAAAGGAAAATAGTTGGTCAGAAAAGTCCAAAAAAATATTTTTTATGTTGTTTAAAATATATTTTGTTCACATTTGATTCAGTGGCAATATTGGCTTGCATGCCAGTCATAAATGAGAGTGCACCTTCAATGAAACCTTGTGTGTTTATGTGAAGTGGATTTAAGGGTGCTATTTTTCTGATATTACGAAAGTTTTTGTTTGATCCATTTTCGGATAATATTTGTTCT
>JAHYJJ010000247.1:0-1186 GCA_019429165.1 Methanosarcinaceae archaeon
ATTGAGAAAGCGCAGAGTTGTGTGAGCGTTGCTCCACTGATTGCGGATGCGGTTAGGAATTTGTAGTATTATCAACATATAAAATCATAATATAAAGTTATAAGAGGTCCTATCATGCCAATACCTGAATTATGCCCACTTGATGGTAAATCCGGATGCAAGACAAGTGGATGCCATTTGTATCATGTGGACTGGCGTTCCGGTGAAATAAATTGTTCGATTGGATATCGTACAACCCAAAAACCATCGCAAAAGGCAGAACAATTGCAGGACACCTATGCACAAAATACGAGCATTCGTCTTGGAAGGGATATCCCCATTACAGCGCAAATTCGACCGTTAGTGCGAAATGTGGAAGGAACCATCAAAGATGAACCTGTAGTAAGTCAGACATTTTACAAATCCGAAACCATTATTGAAAAGGTTGTAATATCTGACAGGAATACAACAGTGGTTGAACCAAATCATGTATCTGATGGGGAGACAATCATAAATGCTGATGTCGTTGATACTGATAAAAATAAAAAAAAGAAAGGTAAAAGCATCGATGATGCGATGAAACTCGATTTGCCTGATAATTACGAAGAAGATTTTTGGAGTTAACCGTTTCTTTTCAGCCGGACCTATGTGCTCCGGCTTTATCTCCCAACCCCAACCGTAAATATCAGATTTGCATCCTCAATATTTGTTCCTTCCAGATCTGCACCACTAAGATCCGCAAAGAATATATTAGCACCACTGACATCTGCATTCTTGATATTGGCATCAGTAATATCTGCAAAGAATATATTTGCGCCGTTTAGTTGTGCTCCTTCCATATCAGTATTGCTAAGATCCACAAAGAATATATTCGCACCATTCAGGTATGCACCGCTCATGTTGGCATGACTTAGATCGACAAAGAACCGATTTGTTCCTTCAAGATGTGAATTTCGAAGATCTGCTCCATGGTTATCAATTGGAGTTATTTGTATGTTGGATTGCGATGCAGGAATTCCACTCCAAGCAAGCGTGAGAATCCCACATATCACAGCTATCCCAAATAATATTTGAATAAGATAACCAATTATCGATTCATTGTGACTCATCAGGACATCCAGACCTAAAAGTATCAGTAAAACCGGCCAAAAATGCCACAGTGAACCAAAGAACCCATCCGGAAGTTGGTTTAGATTATTGAGTATCA
>JAHYJJ010000075.1:0-7073 GCA_019429165.1 Methanosarcinaceae archaeon
CGGTTGGAAATATTCAGATAAAAGAAAATCTTCGCTGACGCTCAGATTGACTCGGACTATATAATTCTATAATTTATATACTATTAAAAAAACATTTGGACAGGATTAACTGGATTTACAGAATATGATCAAAGACCGCAGTCCAGATCCTGTCTATCTTTTAAATCCCGTCTAAAATTAACTTAATATCAAATTTACATCGCATTAAGGCGGCGTATTCTCTCTTCTGTTGCTGGATGTGTTCTGAATAATGACATAAATGCTCTGCCCCTGAGTGGGTTCACGATGAACATGTGCGCCGTGTTTTGAGATGCTTCCACATCGCCTTTTCTTGGGCGGTAATTTGATGCACCGTTTTCCAGTTTTCCAAGAGCATTCGCAAGAGCCCATGGTTTTTGGGATATGCGTGCACCTTCTGCATCTGCTGCAAACTCACGTGATCTTGAGATTGCAAGCTGGATGATTGTTGCTGCAATAGGTGCTAGAACTGCAAGCACAATGAATCCTAGAATATTTGAACCGCCATTATTGTCACGACCGCCGATACCGCCAAAAATTGCAGCCCATCTTGCCATCGTTGCAACCATGGTGATAACACCTGCAATCGTCGCTGCAACAGCACTGATCAGGGTATCACGGTTCTTGACATGTGCCAGTTCGTGTGCAAGCACACCTTCAAGTTCTTCGTCGGTCAGAAGGTTAAGAATTCCAGTCGTAGCAGCAACGGCTGCATGTTTTGGATCACGACCTGTTGCAAAGGCATTTGCCATTGAAGTCTCTACGATGTAGACTTTTGGCATAGGAATATTCGCACGCGATGCAAGATTATAAACAACCCTGTGCAACTTAGGTTCTTCAAATTCAGTAACTTCCCTTGCTTTATACATCTTAAGAACGATCTTATCGCTATACCAGTAGCTCCCAAAGTTCATGACAACTGCGAATACAAAAGCAATTATCATGCCACCCGGACCGCCAACTGCACGCCCGACCATAACTAACAGTCCGGTAAGAGATGCTAACAGAATTGTTGTTTTAAACATATTGTTCATGGTTTTCCCCATAATATAAAATTTAGTTTACATTTAACGTATATACCCTATTAGATATATAATACTTGCGTGAGTGTGCACAAAGTGTACAAGACCGGTGTCATTACCCTGAAATTTACACATATAGTCAATCAATATTAACCATACGAATAAAGAAAAAAAGAAAGAGAAAAGGTAAAAAGAAAAAAAGCGGATGTCCGCCTTAAATCCACTCAAGTAGGTTTTCCTCAATATCCATGTCAGAGAGCAAAGTTTCAAGTTCTGCCGTGTCGGATTCAAGATCCATGAACTCTGCATCAGTCAGGCCAACTGCTTCACTGACCAAAGCGCTATCTGCAGCAGATATTTGTTGCGTGGACTCATCAATTTGTACAGTTTCAGCAGGTTCATCACTTACACAACCTGAAACTACAAGTCCGGCTAGAAGAACTGCCAATATTACAAGATTCCTGATGCGTGACACTTCACTCAACTCCGCCGCCATTATCATCCTCTTCATCATCAGAATCATCGCCAGCCCATTTCATATTTTCAGAAGATTTACCCGCCTTTTCTACATTATACGATCCACGTCCGGAAAGTATAGAACTGCCTTCACCTTCTGCTGTGATACTCAAATTTTCACCGTGTACCATGACAGTCAAACGTGAACCTGTGATATTGACAGTTCCTGTGAAGTTGTGGTATACGAGTGCACGATTGTTATCATCGTCACCGTCGTCATTGACCAGTGTGTAATCGCCTGTAATGTTTATCTCGGCATCTCCTGCAAGATCCTTAATAACAAGTTTTGCATTGGTTGCATTTATGGTGATATTAAGGTTACCTGAAAATACTGCAGTGCCGTTACCCTCTGTGGTAAGTGTACCAGCACCATCGAGTGATGCAGAGCCGCCTCTCCTGTGTGATTTAAGTTCATCAAAGATTTCTTTTAACACCCTGTTTGCATCCTGAATATTTTTGGTTGCTTCACGCATGTATTTGTTTGCGTCATCTACTGCATCGTCATCATCGCCATTGCGGTTTCGGATAGTTTCTCTTGCAAGTTCCTGATTCCACTTAGCTTCTTCGATCAACCCATTGTATTCGGCAAGCATTTCTTCAAGATCCCCAACATCTTCACCCGACTCATTTAATCGATTGATCTCAACCCCAATACGAAGTGCAAGAGCATCCGATTTTGCCAGATAGTTATCGAGCCTTCTATCAACAGACTTTCCTGCAAAGTATTTTGCGCGTTTCTCTGCGTCCTTCCATATACTTCGGACTTCCTTTGCAATCTCTGCAAATTCCTGTCTGGTCGATGCAGTTTCTAATTTCTCCTGTTGCTGTTGCAATTGTTCGATATATCCATCAATTGTTTCGGATATCTCATCTGCATTGTCGCCGTCTGCATTATCAACATTTTCCTTTACAGTCTCAAGATGTGTTATCATATATTCTATAGTCTGGTTCATGTAATTACGGGTAGCTTCAACGACCTCATCCGAATCTGCAGATACTTTCTTATTATTGATCTTGATCCTTATGTCCTGAAAATCTTTCTTTGCATCTGAATAATCGTTTCGTACAGTCACAATTCGCTCTTTTGCAGACCTATACTCAGCTACATCACTCTGAATTGCACCTCTTGTCTGCTTTGCAACCTCATTCCTCGGCGCATCATCTGTTGGGTTTACCCTATCTCTTATCTGATTGCGAGTCATGTTCTTATCTGCATCATCATTAGATGCACCTGCACCTCTTGGTGCCATATCTTCATCATTTCCTGCAGCAAACGCACCTGCTGGCAGAATACTGACTATCATCAGCACAATTGCGAGATATGCAAACATTTTCATTATTTTTAATCTCATTATTTATGTCCTCCATTTTAGTAATGTGAATAATCCCTAATTGGTAAATTTGAATATAAGCATACTTTACTTTCTAATTAAAAATAAGGATTATAAATTCGATTTAAAGTAATATTAAACTATATTTTGCGTTTTAAAACTTTATAATTCCTTTGATAATGTATTTTAAATGAAATACTTTAATTAAGTATTCGTTGTGTTCAAAACATGAAAATAGAATTTGAAGTTGAAATTAAACCAAAATCGTCCGGTTATTTTACTTATAGGGAGTGAAAAATTTACGCGGAGCAGGCATGTGGTTGTATTGCCCCCTAACTCCAAACATTTAAACATCTATAAAAAATAGAATTTGGAGATTGATGAAACCTCCAAACTTACTTATTTTTAAACAGTTATACTGCCGGAATTTTCCGCAGTAACGTCATATTTCCAGCCTGTTAGTGTTACATCGATTACCGTAAAAGTAAACGTGCCACTAATTACACTGGCAGGACTTTTGATGGAATTCGAGTTCACAGTTACCATCCCGTCAGCATTTGTTATACTTATGTCACTATCCGTAACAAGCCCACTCCACGATCCGCTTACCTCTGCACCTGGAACAGGAACTCCGTCGTCATCAACTACAGTCACAGTTGCAATTGCCCATTTAAATACATTCTTGCCGGCCTTTTTGGTGTCTGATGTTACCGTTATATCAGAGATATGCAGGTTATATTCATCTGCAGGTGGAATTGGTTCCACAGGTGTTGTATCCTCGACATATACCGTTCTTGTGACTTGTGCTGCCCGATTTAGGGATGAATCTGTAACATCATAAGTAACTGAGTATGTTCCAACAGTTGTATTGTCCACAGTGTTTACTGTTAAGATCGAGTTCGTAAGATCTCCATCATAATTGTCAGATGCTGTTGCACCTGCATCGGTGTAAACCTCGCCTACTTCAATAGTGACTGTTTTTGATCCAAGTAAGGTGATAATTGGCGCTGTTGTATCCTCTGGAATTGGTGTTTCAATTGGTGTTTCAATTGGTGTTTCAATTGCTGCTTCTGCATTGACGAGTCCATATCCGTAATAGTCGTCCTTGCCGGCTGCTCCCAGATCTGTTGCCGTATCTTGCAATCTTTGTCTTACTTCGGCAGGGTCCCATTGACCGTTACCATTGAGGTCGTACTCGGCTGATACTGATGTACTCAATAATAGTGCTGCTGCACCTGTGACATGAGGTGTCGCCATACTGGTGCCGCTCTTTGTGCCATAAGTGCCTCCTACTAGAGTAGACATTATACTATAACCCGGTGCTGTGAGTTCAATCTGGGGGCCGATATTTGAGAACGATGCAACGGTATTTGAACTGTAAATAGCTGACACTGCGATTACAGAATCGTATGCTGCCGGGTAGATTACTGCTGCCCCGTATCCATTTCCTGCAGCAGCTACAATTACTACTCCGCTCGCATAAGCATTATTACATGCTGCTTCAAGCGATGCTAGATTGTATGTGCCACCAAGGCTCATGGATGCTATATCCATATTATTGTTAACTGCCCACTGAATTCCTGATATAATGTCACTGTATGAACCGCTGCCACTGGAGCTCAGTACTTTTACTCCATAGAGGTTGACTTTCGGTGCTGCGCCAATGACGCCAATACCGTTGTCAATCGCTGCAACTGTGCCCGCGACATGGGTGCCATGTCCCTGATCATCCATTGGATCGTTATCATCATTGACAAAATCATATCCTCCAATGTAATTTGCTGCAAGGTCAGGATGGGTATAGTCGATACCTGTGTCGATTATTGCAACATTAATTCCTGTGCCATCTATGCTGTTCGTATGGACCGCAGGTGCTCCGATACGCTCTATGCCCCATGGTGTTACTTGTCCCATTGCATAAACCGTTAAGTCGGGTTCAATTATCTCTATTTTAGGATTGCGTGACAAAGCATCGATTGCATTTGCAGGCAGATCGGCTGATATTGCCTTAATTATCGTGTATTGTTGTTTGACATCCCCGCCTAATGATCTTACAAGTGCTGCATCAGGTTTATCCTTGAATAAAATGATGACGGGCACTTTTTCATTACCAGAAGATGCGGCGATAGCCGGCACAACAGTAATTGATAGCAAGATCAGGGTACTTATAAATATTGACAATACCCGATTGATTTTTCCATTTAATGAAAAAACATTCTGTGTTTTCAATAAAATTGATCTGTACGCTTTATTGATTGGTTTTTTTGTGTTATTAGATGACATAAATAACAATATAAATGAACATACACTTAAGTTGTGTGTACATCAATCTGTAATATATGTCCACGTTTTGATTGAGTAAGTTCAAACATTGTGTGGGAAAATATATATTCACACAGGGTGTGCTGAAAAGTGTAAAATTAGTAGTAAAAAATATAACAAAGTGTTATTTAACAAAAAAAAATATAATGAGGTTCAGATCAACCCGAACCTCAATATTGTATATCTATTTATTCAACTATCAAGACTATATTCGAAGTACGTTGCCCGGTGATTCCCATCAAAATCAGATCCATCACCCCATGCAGTCTCTTCTCGGGTCTCTGTTATCGTTGGACATTATATGACTTATACTTCTACCTCAGTCTCAACATCAGCATGTGCTGCAATGACAATGTCTCCGTCGTTGCCAGGAATTTCCTCTAAGGGAATCACAAATGTGTACGTAGACACACCCTCATCAAATGATTCCTTATACTCAAATTGCCCGGGTGTTGGATTACCAGTCGCTTGTGGAATGTCATCAGAAGTATTTCCAACACTTAGGTGCGCTTCAGTCATCATCCAAGACTCATCTAGATTGTAAGTAACAGTTAGATTAGTTCCGTCATTTGATACAGTGACATTTCCCATAAGTTCATTTTGTCCTGCATATAAGTCCACAGACACATCTGATCCACCAAGACTATATTCGAAGTACATTGCCCAGTTACTCCCATCAAACTTAGATCCTTCACCCCATGCAGTCTCTTCTCGAATCTCTGTTTCTGCCATCATTATTTCGCCTGTACCAAGAATATATTCGAAGTACGTTGCCCAGTTATCCCCATCAAAATCAGATCCAGCACCCCATGCAGTCTCTTCTCGGGTCTCTGTTGTCGTTCCTTCTTCTTCTGTGTATACTTCCTCAATTATCTCAACAACAGCGTGTGCTGCAATGGCAATGTCTCCGTCGTTGGGAATAGCATCTAAGGAAATCTCAAATGTGTACGTAGACACTCCCGGATCAAATGATTCCTTATACTCAAATTGCCCGGGTGTTGGATTACCAGTCGCTTGTGGAATGTCATCAGAAGTATTTCCAACACTTAGGTGCGCTTCAGTCATAACCCAAGGCTCATATAGATTGTAAGTAACAGTTAGATTACTTTCGTCATTTGATACATCGACATTTCCCACAAGTTCATTTTGTCCTGCATATAAGTCCACGGACACAGCTGATACAGTTGGTACAATTAATACCATCATAACAACTGCCAGCAACATCATACCACCAATTCTTTTCATTATCATATCGTTCCACCTTCTTTATATTTATACTAAATCTAGTCAGTTTTTTGTAACTCTTCGTTATCAGTTTACTTTGCTGCATCTGTTTTGCTACAAAATGACTATAAATTATACTTGCGGAGTAGTATAATTCATATTAAAGCTAAATTTAATTTGAAATTTTAACTACTACGCCTCGATCTTATAAGTAAATCATCATTGTATATATACTTATTTCTCACCACAAAAAAAAACATATTTAGGCTTCTGGCAAAATGTATCAAGCACCTTTAAAACCATATCAAACGCCTATAAACACTTCTTATCCCATATCACAATTTTATCACCAATAAGTTTTAAATTCCTACATTCTTGTATCAGAATCTCCCCATACTCTTTCAAACTTGAACCTATTGCCTTTAGATCCCAAGTTTGACAGTTTTAATAATATAAGTGTCCTTAGTTTGTTTGGTGTAACCAAACATGCAAACAAAACTAAGAACATATTCAATCACTCCTAACAATAATATATCATTTCCTATTGGAACAATATTAGCTGTCGAAAAACTGTACGATACACTTAATTTTTCTCCTGTATTCAGTAAACACAAAAAGAAAGGATTGGACATAAACTCCT
>JAHYJJ010000248.1:0-1182 GCA_019429165.1 Methanosarcinaceae archaeon
ATCAAATAATCAAAGTGATTGAATAATAGGGTGGGGTTTTTATTATCTTATGGTTTGAAAAACTATGCAACAATTCCCTATTTAATAATAAATTTAAAAGTCTTTTTTTTCATAGAGTTCCTGCATCCGTACCATAGCCAGTTTAGGATTTATATCAATTCGTTAATATTATTGTTGAATCATTTCATTTCTGCCTGGTATGGGTTTAAAAACTTGAGTCCTTTTACTTTGAGGAAGTCCTTCTCATTCCTTGAAACCAAAATTGTATCTTTTATTATCGATGTTGCACAAATAAGTGCGTCCGGTAGTTTTAACTTGTAATTTTTCCTTATTCTGATCGCTTCTTCTGCTATCGTATTGTCAATCTCAAGTGTAATGAAACTTGATAAAAACATACGGATTGATTTTTCCTCTTTTTTAGATATGTCTGGAAATGATAGAACTTCAATTTTATTTATCAGTGAAATATAAATTTCGTCATCTAGTATTTTCTCAAAAAGAGCTAGTGCTTGCTTTTCCCCTTCCAAAAAGTAAATCAAAATATTCGTATCAATAAGATACCTATCTTTCCCACTCATTTCTTATCTCTCTCTCAAATATCAAACCATCCTGTTTACTTTTCAAGAGACCGCTATATTTTAGAATATCTTTCTTACTTACGTTTTGACATTCTTCTTCGATTGATCTAAGTATCCATCCTATGATATCAGTTCTATCTTCAAATGATAATTGCCTGATTTCATTCATTACTACTTTTACATTCACATTCATATCCTGTGACCCCTTTTTTTAATTATAATTATAATTATAATTATAATCGATTATGATTAAACATTTTCTGGAATAGTTTATATCCTCAATATTAAAAATATATTCCCCCATTATTTCACTGGTTCATTCGTAATATGTACGATCAAATAACCAAAGTGATGGAACAATAAGAATTGCTTTTTTACACACCGAAAACCAATAACATATTACTTCTTTCATAAAAAAATGAACACTGTCCTGTGAAAATTATTCAATCCGAACTCATATTGTCTACATGAATTTACTAAGAGTATTTGTGAAATAAAAGATCATAGGCGGTGCGAAGATGAACCTTGAAGCGTTCTTGCCCGACTATTCGCTTTTTGTAGGCGATGCATGCAGGATTCCGCTTGTGGATGGATGTGTGGATGC
>JAHYJJ010000249.1:0-1159 GCA_019429165.1 Methanosarcinaceae archaeon
TAAAGATGCTGCACCTTTCTGAAAAAGGGAATAAGAGTGCTAAGATCATTCATGAGGAATTACGAAATCCAGAGAAATTTATCACCACGATACTTGTGGGAAACAATATAGTAAATGTCGCAGCATCCGTGCTTGTAACAGCCATTGTGATTAAGACTTTTGGAAGTGCCAGTATTGCAATTGCAATTGCAACCGGAATAATGACAATAATCATACTTGTATTTGGTGAGATCGTACCAAAGACGTTTGCCGCAAAACATGCAGACACCTATTCGCTTAAAATAGCAAAACTACTGCTCTTTTTGACAAGAATAATGCATCCGGTGGTCTTTGTATTTACAGAGATCACACAAATGATCTTCCGCGTCTTCGGGATCAAGGAAAAGATCAAACACCCGTTCATCACAGAAGAACAGATAAAAGTCTTAATGAGAGTGGGTGTGGAGGAAGGCGTGTTTGAACGACATGAAAGGGAATATATCAAGAACATCTTTGAATTCACTGACGAAGATGCAGAAGGCATCATGACCCCCCGCATCGATCTGGAATGTATTGAGAACAAAAGCCTTCTGAGTAAAGCACTTAAAAGATGCAACGAATCGGGTCATTCAAGGCTTCCTGTATGGAAAGATAATCCAGATAACGTCATTGGAATGATATTTGCAAAAGACCTGCTAAGGTTCAGTGATACCGAACTTGCCACAAAGACCGTGGATGAGATCCTGCGCCCCATTCTTATCGTAAGGGCAAAGCGCAAGATTGCCTCGATCTTTCGGGAACTTCAAGCAAAGAAGATGCAGATCGCAGTTGTGACCGATACAAACCAAAAGGTCATCGGCATAATGACGATTGAAGACATCCTGGAAGAGATTTTCGGCGAGATACTTGATGAGTATGACGTTGAAGAGATCGAGCAGGAAAATATTAGTTGATGCTCGGGTTTACTTGAAGCACACAATCGGCAAGGTCTCATTTTTCGAAATAGACTCTAATCAACATTCGTTTGAACTAACATTTAATTGCCATCTATTATTTATACTACTCCGCAAGTATAATTTAGAACTATATCTGACAGCCACAGAGTGCACAGAGTACACAGAGGGAATGTTGCCATGTTCTCTGTGCCCTCTGTGTACTCTGTGGCAGAAAGTTACAAAAA
>JAHYJJ010000250.1:0-1159 GCA_019429165.1 Methanosarcinaceae archaeon
TCATGAAAACTCATACAATGTTTGAACGGACAGCAAGATCCTTTACATCAAACCCGCGTTGTGTCAGGTATTCAAGTGTCCAACCTGTTATTACAGCCGGAGTTGTTCGTAATTTGTTAATATTGCCACATCCGCAAAGGAACATTGTTACTTTCAATTCATTCAACATACTCGTCAAAACGTTGACGACTTCATCTTTACCTTTCATTGCAGGTCTTACAAACGGCAGTGCTGCACTTGCAACATTTGCACCAACAGCAATCGACTTTGCAATGTCCAGACCTGTCCTGACGCCACCGGTGCCTATGACCGGAAGTGATCTACTGCATTCAACTATACTTGCGACTGTTGGAATTCCAAAATCCCAGAACAACTCTCCGAGAAGTTCCGATAAAATGTCATTGCGAGCACTTGCCCTATAAACCTCAACACCTGACCAACTTGTACCTCCAACACCACCAACATCGATCGCAGAAACACCCGCTTTTTTCAAAAGTATGGCATCTTCATTTGAGATTCCCGCACCTGTTTCTTTCGCAATAACAGGTATTTTCATGGAACATATCTCTTTAATTACATCAAGTGTATCTGATGCATCCCGATCTCCTTCCGGCTGGACAGCCTCCTGAAGGAAATTCAGGTGTACTGCCATTGCATCGGCATCGATCATTTCCATCATCTTCTCAATGCCTTCAATACCATATTCCCTGATCTGGGCGGCACCTATATTACCATAAATAAATGCATTTGGTGCCTCGTCACGAACCACCCTGAATGAGTCTTCCTGTTTCGGATCCTCGATCGCTGCTCTCTGACTTCCAACACCGATACCTATGCCAACTTCTTCAGCTGCTTTTGCAAGCGATGCATTTATGCCCAAAGTATCAGGATGCCCGCCTGTAATGGATGCGATCATAAAAGGTGCATTCAGACGTTTACCCATAAAATCAACAGATAGATCTATCGCATCCATACTGACCTCAGGGAGTGCACGGTGCACCAGAATAACATCATCGAACCCTGCACGAACTTTTCGGGACTCCACCGGACTTGTTGCACATAAATTCAGATGCTCTATCTTTCTTTGAGATGTGGTAATTATCTATCCTCCTTTGAGTTATTATTCATATTTTTATTTATTTATTTATTTATTTATTTA
>JAHYJJ010000076.1:0-6759 GCA_019429165.1 Methanosarcinaceae archaeon
TATTTACAATAAAATTAACTTAATTATTTACAATAAAATTAACTTAATTATTTACAATATGGAGAAAAAATTATGCCAAAATCACACGGTGAAAGATTCTGTACACGACATAAATTAAAGAAATCATCTCGAGAAAGGGGATTATCTCCTGTGAGTAAAGCCATTCAGGAATTTGTTGAAGGGCAGATGGTGCACGTCGATATTGACCCAAGTGTGCAAAGAGGTATGCCAAACCCTAAATTTCATGGTAAGACTGGAAAGGTCATTAAACAGCGAGGACGAGCATATATTTTGCACGTAAGTGATGGAAATGCAACAAAGGAAATAATTGCATTGCCACAACATCTTAAACCACAAAAATATAACTGAGCAGCAAGCGATTTAGCTGGCTTAACCAGTAATGGATATTTGGGGTATTTTATAATTGAGGATTACCATCTGATCCTCATTTAAAAATATCGATAGATATATCTATTTGATAAACAATTGATAAATATATCCTATGATTTGATTTACGGGTACTAACATTTGTTATTTGGTTTATTAACATTATTCAAGTTTTAAAAGAGAGTATTTTTATGATAGTTAAAGAAATCCTGAATGAAGAGTTGCTGACATTATCAGAAGTCAAAGAGATGTTAAATGAGATCATGGAAGAGCGTTCAGGCCGTGAAGAAGAGTTGGGGTATGAACTTCGAAAGGCTATTAACCATGCGGATAAGTTTGCAAAGTCAAGTGGTAAAAATTCACGGGAACTTGTTAACAATCTGAATGAACTGGAAAAGATGAAACCCGAGATCGCTATAAGGATCGCTGATATCATGCCTTTGTCAAGGGACGAACTCAGGACTGTGTATGCAAAGGAGCGATACACATTGTCTGAAGAAGAACTTGATAAGATATTGAATTTGGTCAGCGATGCACTGGAATAAATATTTATTACATATCTTCATTTTTTAGAGAATACAATTGTCCATAGTTACAATTATATAGACCTTATCGGAGGGTACTTATGACAAGCATGGGAAAGCAGCCGGAAAAAGAAGAATATGGATGGGTTCTGGATTATCTGCCATATGGTAGCACTGATGACAGGAGACCTTCATATCAGAAGAAACCGCTTATTCAGGCAGTTGGTGATAAGTTTTTTGTACTTATGGAAATGGTGCCAAAGGATGGCATAGTACCTGAAATTCAATCACGCTTGTATATCGGTGAAGGTGACAGGGATGTTATTGATCATGTCAAAACAAGGGTACATTATGGTGATCTTAGTCACGGTGCACAACTTGAACTGCCGTACATCATTGAAAAGTGTGTAGAGATGCAGGAAGAGAGGTTTGTTAAATTCTTTAATGATGCTCATCCGGTCACAACACGGCTTCACATGTTGGAACTGTTGCCAGGTATAGGTAAAAAGCTTATGTGGGCTATTATTGATGAACGAAAAAAGGGTATGTTCAAGGATTTTGCAGATCTTCATAAGAGAGTGGGCGGAGTACATTCTCCACAAAAGATCATATCTCATCGCATCGTAGAAGAACTTAAGGATGATCATATCAAATACCGGCTCTTCACAACAACGATGAACCGTCTAAGAAATGATTGAACAGGTGTTAGTTTTTTGGTCCAATCAATCTTAAGAAAATATGGTATCCGTGGTGGATACCATGACCAGCATTTTTTGATCAACAAAAATATTCTTGACAGGATTGTCGAATCTGCACATCTGACTTCGGATGATACTGTTCTGGAGATAGGGGCTGGCATTGGCAATCTCACAGAGCGACTGCTACCGCATGCCAAAAAGGTTATTGCAATCGAATTCGATCCAAAACTTGTTGCGGTGTTGGAGGATCGGTTTTATGGCGTGGACAATCTTGAGATTATCCACGGAGATGTGCTTGATGTTGATTTTCCTGAATTCGATAAGGTTGTTGCGAACCTGCCATATTCCATATCATCCGAAATTACATTCAAACTTTTCAAGCATAAATTCAAACTTGGTATATTGATGTACCAGTATGAGTTTGCAAAAAGGATGGTTTCCCCTTCAAATTCAAAGGACTATAGTCGTTTGAGTGTAAATACCAATTATTTTGCAGACGCAAAGATCACCATTAAAGTTCCTGCATCTGCTTTTTCACCACAACCTGAAGTAAGGTCGGCTGTAGTGGAACTTGTTCCAAGACCATCTCTTTTTAAAGTGGATGATGAGGATTTATTTTTGCGTTTTGTTACTGCGGTGTTCAGCCAGAGGCGCAAAAAACTTAGAAATGCGATTGTAAATGCCAATTCTATATTGGGTGTTAATAACATCAAACAAATTGTGGCGCAATTACCTGAGGAATTCATGGGAAAACGAGCTGAGAATCTTGAACCACATGAACTTGCAGATATTGCAAACCAAATATTTGCGCTTGCAACTTTAAATAAAGAATCAGAATCGACGTAGATACAATGGTTGAGATCAGTTACAAAGGTGCATGTGTCAAGTTGGCATATGAGGTTTATGATCCGGCAGAGGATTCATATTTGCTGGCTGATGCCGCGATCAGTCATGCAAGAACTGGCATGCGTGTTTTGGAGATTGGTACAGGTACTGGTTTTGTATCCTCTGTTTTGCTTGCAAATGTCAAGGTAGAACTCACAGCCACAGATATTAATCCGCATGCTGTAAAGTGTGCAAAGTCGAATGGCATTGAGGTAATATGGACCGACATGTTCGATGGATTGAAAGTCAAGTCTTGTTTTGATATGATCATTTTCAATCCACCGTACCTGCCGACATCCGATGATGAAAAGGTACCAGGTTGGTTGAATTATGCTTTTGACGGTGGCAGGGATGGGCGGATGTCGGTGGAGCGTTTTTTGGATACTGTTTGCGAGTATCTCGCATTCGATGGGATTATCATGCTGATGGTATCTTCTCTTACCGGAATTGAATATGTGATTTCAATAATGGGTGCAATGGGCTTTGATGTTGAGATTGTTGGCAGGGATAAGTGTTCATTTGAGGAACTTGTTGTGCTGATGGGGAAACGTAGGCATAGTTAAAGCATTTATTTACCTCAATCTGTTTATTTGAAATTAAAAATAATGTAACAACCGCCGCCAGGCGGCATGTTCCATAATTACTTATCAATAAATACGCACATTAAGTTCTTTATTGTGTCTTTGTTTAAACAAACAAATAATCATATAAGATATATTCATAGTATTGTGGGAATACGCGCGCTTCACGCGGTGGTAGCACCGTTTAATCACACAGTTTAATCAAATACTATAAATGTTCCTGAACAATTATATTTTGATTGTATGGCATATCAGGGAAAACTGCTCAGAATAGACCTTACCAAACAAACCACAAGTATTGAGACCATTCCGACTGATATCATCAGGAAGTTCATGGGTGGAAAAGGACTTGCAGCGTATTATCTGTACAATGAACTTGAACCGGACACTGACCCGCTCAGTCCAGGCAACATTCTTGCGGTGATGGATGGACCCCTGACCGGCGCATCGGCTTCCAATTGTGTTAATTTTACGGTGGCATCAAAGAGTCCTGCAACATGTACATGGGATGATTCGCATTGTAATGGTTTTTTTGGACCCGAACTCAGATTTGCGGGATTTTTGGGAATATTAATAAAAGGTGCAGCCTCCGCGCCTGTGCACATTCATATTGAAGACGGGGGGGCTACTATACATAGTGCTTCGGAACTATGGGGTATGGATACATTCGCTACGTCTCGCTTACTTAAGGAGAGATTTACAAATGACCGCACTGCACGTGTTTTATGTATCGGGCAGGCAGGTGAGCGTAAGGCAAAACTTGCAGGTATTATGTCTGAAGGGCGTATGGCAGCAAGGGGTGGGCTTGGTGCTGTTATGGGGTCGAAGAACCTCAAGGCAATATCTGTTTTGGGACATGAAAGAATTGTGCCTGCAGATAAGATTGAGTACGACCGTGTCAGGAAATCGATAGCAAAACAGATAAAGGAAAGTCCGGCTGCAACCCAGAGCAGGCTTGAGGGTACACCTAAATTGCTTATGAGTGTGAACAGTGTTGGAGGGTTGCCAACCAATAATTTCCAGAGTGGGTACAATTCAGAGGCTTCGAAATTGAGCGGGGGGATGCTTAAAGAAAAACTCTGGGATAGGGGCAAGAGGCGGAAACCCTGCCGTGGTTGTGCAATTCAGTGTGCTCATGTTGCTGTGATCGATAAGGGGGTGCATGCTGGAATTGTTGATGAGGGGCCTGAATACGAAACAGTTGGGTTGCTTGGTTCAAATTGTGGTATAATGGATCCTGAAACTGTAGCTGTGGCGGATTATTTTTGCGATTATTATGGGCTTGATACTATCAGTGTTGGGAGTACGATCGCATTTCTGATGGAATGCAACATGCGTGGTCTTATTTCAGGGGAGGTATTAAGTGGACTTGATCTGCGATTTGGCAATGAGGAAGCGTTTTTGGATGCCGTACAAATGGCTGGCTCCGGAACAGGTGTGGGTAATCTCATTGCCAATGGTGTGAGGGATGCTTCTGCATTTATTGGTGTGGGGGATGAGTTTGCCATGCATGTTAAGGGATTGGAGATTCCCGCATACCTGCCGCGCGCGGCATTTGGGCAGGGGTTGGCGTATGCGGTGTCGGACAGGGGTGCATGTCATTTGCGACCATGGACGTTTGGGAAAGAGTGTTTTGAAAAGGCTCTTCCTGCAACATCAGCAGAGGGGAAAGGTAAACTTGTAAAGGATGGGCAGGAGAGAAATGCCATTTTCGATTCTATTGGAGTCTGTAAATTTATTACTCAAGGGGCGAGTATGGATGATATTTTCGCTCTTTTTAATGCAGTTACAGGATTCGGAATGAATGTCGAAGAGTTCGATCTCATAGGGCGACGTGTGAATGTGCTGACGCGGCTTTTCAACAATCGGGAAGGGTTTTCAAGAAAGGATGATACATTGCCCGGGCGTGAATTGAATGATGCTGTGTTGGATGGCGCATCGAAAGGGAACGTTATCACACAGCCTGTGCTTGATGAGATGCTTGATGATTATTATGGTTTGAGTGGGTATACGGAAGATGGTGTTGTTACTGAAGGTTTGAAAAAGAGTTTGGGGTTGTGAATATCCTGTAGGGAATGGATGTGTGTTCTGGGTCACCATACAAAAAGTGTAAAATGTACAAGATAAATTTGTAATGAATATTGATCTAAATTGGAAATATATATATATTTATAAAGGTTCAATGAACAAGTAGCATGGGGAGTGTAAGTCTATAATGATACAAGAAAATGAGATTGTTTCGCTCTTGCTTTGTATGGGTATATTATATTTCATTCTAATAAACAGGTTGCAAATAAAGTGTCTGCCATCATCAGAGATATTTGTATTTGGATTTTATATTTTTATGCTTGGCAGAATATTTACAGTTCTTGAAGGTCTATTTTTAGAAGATATTCTAAATATGTTAGAGCATGCATGCTATACTGTAAGTTCTGTATTGTTGTTAATTTGGATCTGGAATGTGTTTGGGAACAAAAACAGGGGTGTGAAATGATGAACATTATAACTGTTTTTGATCTGATGAATCTCCTTGTTTCATTGACTGCTTTAATTATCCTGTTTATTTTATGGAAGCGTGCTCTGGTTGGAGAGATAAAGTATGTGCTTTTTGGGCTTTTGGTACTAATAATATTCAGAAGTTTAAGCAATGTTTTGGAGTGGAGTGGAATCACTACGGCTTTAGATCCATTTGAGGATTTTGTAGAACTGCTTGAGCCACTTTGGTGGGGATTTTTTTTATATGCTTTCTTACAGGAATCTGCAAAAATAAACCTGCAGGAGAGTAAGAATAAATACAAAACATTATTTGAAAACCTGCCACAAAAGATATTCAATAAAGATGTGAATTCTGTCTATGTTTCGTGCAATGAAAATTATGCTAAAGATTTGAACATTGGGCCTGATGAAATCGTTGGAAAAACCGATTACGATCTTTATTCTCATGAATTGGCTGATAAATACAGGGCGGACGACAAACGAATTATTGAGTCAGGTCTAACCGAAGAGATTGAAGAGGAGTACATTATTGATGGAAATAAATTTTGGGTAAATTCTGTCAAAACATCAATCAAAAATGAAGATGGAAAAATCATTGGCATACAAGGTATATTTTGGGATATCACAGAGCGAAAAGAGGTTGAGAATGCATTTTACAAATCGTATGAAATGTTTTCAACTATAATGGACAGTCTGGATGCAATTGTTTATATTGCAGATATGAAAACATATGAGATACTGTTTGTAAACAAATATACACATGACATTTTTGGGGATGTTTTAGGAAAAATATGCTGGAAAACATTTCCGGTTGATCAGTCCGATCTATGCGATTTTTGTACAAATGATAAATTGGTTGATGCAAACGGTGAACCTGTTGGTGTTTGTTCATGGGAACATTATAATGAAAATGTGAAACATTGGTATTCGATTCGTGATCGTGCAATTCGATGGATCGATGGACGCATTGTCAGACTTGAAATAGCATTTGATATCACAAAGCAAAAAGAGCATGAACTTGAACGCACACGTTTGTCACGTATCATAGAATCAAGTTTAAATGAGATTTATGTATTTGATGCAAAGACCCTCAAATTCATACATGTAAATGAAGGTGCACTCAACAATCTTGGATATACTCAGGAAGAAATGCACTCAATGACACCGCTTGACATTAAACCGGACTTG
>JAHYJJ010000077.1:0-6757 GCA_019429165.1 Methanosarcinaceae archaeon
ATTTCTGCAATTCAAGATATGACTTTCTTGTCACAACGCCGCCAGGCGGCATGTTCCATCCATACCAATTTGAATAAGCTAAATCGTTAGAAAAGTGTTTCTTCGCAATGGCAGTATGCGCCATCGATGGTGAATTGACCCGTCATCAAAAACCGCTATACAAATATTAGAATTGTATGTTTGGTCTATGTGTTTGGTAGCAGTGGACCGCGCCGCCTACGGCGGTTTACGGTTGCTACGGTTTTTGTAGATACACATCAGCTATTTTAGATCTTAAAAAATTATACAATCTATTCTGTGCCATTCATAATCCAATATTTGAATGTTGACGTGACATTAACCTTATTTTACAATCTCGCCAGAATTTACGATAAAAGACTAACACACAGTCCTATCGTGACGATGTGATAGTCACTGTTCCATCTTTTTGCCCGATGTAAATATCATCCACACCTGTAAATATACCGTGCTCAACTACACCCGTGCATGCTGATAGTTCAAGTGATAATTTAGCAGGATCTTCAATGACACCAAATTCCACATCGATTATAAAATTGCCATTATCGGATATCACAGGTCCATCCTTACGAACACCAAGACGCATCTTCGGTTCGCCGCCAAGTTCTTTCATTTCACGTATGACCAGATTCTTGGCATAAGGCAATACTTCGATAGGGACATAGTGGTTCAACTGCTCACTGGTTTTTGAATCATCCGCAACAATAACAAAGCGTTTTGCAGATTGCGCCACTACTTTTTCACGAGTGTGCGCCGCACCGCCGCCCTTTATCACATTGAAATATGCATCCACCTGATCTGCACCATCGATCGCAATATCAAGCACCGAGTGCTCTGCAAGTGAAGTAAGCGGAATACCTGCTTCAATTGCAAGCCCTTCGGACTGATATGAAGTTACAACCGCAAGTATGTCAAGACCTTCATCAACACGTCTGCCGAGTTGTGCTATCGTGTATGCAGTAGTTGAACCTGTGCCAAGTCCAACGATCATTTTGTCCTTAACAAGTTCTGCTGCTGCTTCCCCTGCCTTTTGTTTCTCAATACTAGATGCTGTGGGGTTTCTGTCTTTCATTTTTATTTACCTATAGTTATAATAATTATACATAATAATGACAGGATTTACAGGATCGGCAGGATACCAATATTCCACCATCCTGTAAATCCTGTTCATCCCGTCAAATATTTACTCACTCAATATTGTGAAAATCCAAATATGTCTCATGGGGACAATCGTTTTCTGTCCCTTGGGAACAATACAACATCACGTATGTTATCAGTTCCAAGCATTGTCATAACAAGACGCTCACATCCGACCCCCCATCCTGAATGTGGTGGCATGCCGTATTTGAAAGCCCTGAGATAGAAATCAAAACCATCAGAATCCAGTCCCTTGGATTCGATCCGGCTCTTCAATGCATCATGCTCATGAACTCGCTGTGCCCCTGAGGAAAGTTCCATTGTGCGGTGCATCATGTCAAATGATTTGCTGATCTCGGGTCTGTCCTCGTATGACATTGCATAGAATGGCTTGACCTCACTCGGCCAGTCGATGATGAAGTAATGTGATTCACCGGTCTCATTGAATACATACTCACCAATAAGGTTTTCAGATGCAGTTCCAAGATCATCGCCCCATACTAATTCTTCCTCACTGTTAGGATCAGCATTCACTATATCGATGGCTTCCTGATATGTCAGTCGTAAGAATGGAGTTTTCGGAACAGTTAGTTCGACTTCCAGATCCAAAAGTAAGTGTGCTGCATTTTCTTTGATATGTGAATACACAAATGCAATCATGTTCTCAAGGATTTCCATTACATCAAAGTGATCCATGAAACTTGCTTCGATATCGATAGAAGTCGCTTCATTAAGATGACGACGTGTGTCATGCTCCTCAGCCCTGAAGATAGGTCCAATCTCAAACACCCTGTCAAGTCCGCCCGACATCAATATCTGTTTGAAAAGTTGAGGACTCTGGTTTAGGAATGCTTCCCTATCAAAGTATGTTATTGGGAAAAGTGATGTGCCACCTTCTGTTGCTGTTGCAACCACTTTTGGGGTGGAACTCTCAATGAATCCCTCTTTTGTGAGATAATCGCGTACTGCTTTTTGTACTTCATGCCGGATCTTAAAGACTGCCTGTGTACCAGGACGTCGAAGGTCGATGAACCTTGAATCAAGACGAGTATCCAGTTCTGCATCCACCTTTCCGGTCGTGTCCATTGGAAGTGGCGAATCTGCTAAATTTAGTACATCGATCGAATCAGGAATGATCTCATAACCATTAGGTGCCTGATCTGATCCTTTCACAGAGCCTGTTATCGAAACAACTGATTCGCGTACAAGTTTTCTTGCACTATTGAACAGTTCGGGGTCGATCTTCTTTTTAACAAGTGTCACCTGTGCACGACCTTCACGGTCCCGCAAGACCACAAAGCATATCCCACCAAGGTCTCGCACTTCGTGGACCCACCCTGCGAGTGTGACTTTATCCTCACCGATCTTATCAAGGTCGATCTGTTTTGTATAATGTGTTCTGAGTTTCGCTAATGACATATATTCACCTATTGATTATGATCATTGAAAATAATATAATGATGATATCGGTAATAACATTGATGATGATATTGAATAATGGTTGAATAGTGATTACTTCATTATTAATCTACTTATCCATGAATTTGAAAAAATAATCGATTGAATGGATGATATTAAAATTACATCAACAAAACGAAAAAATCTTTGTTGACGCTCGCATTAACTCGCACCATACATTTCTATAAAACATATACTACGAGAAAAAAACCAATATTTAAAATCGAAAACAATGAATGAGAAGGTTGGCAACATTATGCGAATAATATCCTTCTCTCTTTACCCTATCTTTCGCAACCACGCATTTGTCGTGAGCAGCCCATTAGCACTCTGAGTGTTCATCGCCACTTTGTGGTTGTTGCCTCTTGGGTTTGTGTTTTGTTTCTCCACAATATATCATGATTTATCATGATATTTATAACTTTTGACTTGATCTGCTACATTGAAAACCAATTCGAATGCAGGAATTATATATTTTCACTGTGAACTGCAAAATGAGATTTCCCTTGCAATATTATCCTTCATAATGCCACATACAGCATCAAAATCCTGTGATTGCCCCAGCGCCCACATAAGTTTAACCAGCGCAACTTCAGGCAGCATGTCTTCCCCTTCAATTGCACCGGCTTTGAGGATATCTCTGCCGGTATCATAAACCCTGTCACACACTCTTCCATTGAGACACTGCGATGTCATGATGACGGGTATTTTTGACTGCCGCGCACTCTCAATTGCCGGAATCCATTCGGCTGAGATGTGACCAAGCCCTGTTCCTTCAATGACAATCCCACGATAACCCGCATCAATGAAATATGATAATATTTCCGGACTTGCCCCAGGCGTGAACTTTACAAGTGCACATTTTGGTTCAAATCCCTCATGCAACTTTAACTCACAGCTACCTCTTTTTATGTAATCTCCATTTGATTCTATCTTGCGCGTGGCATAATCAACAGATCCTATGGGTTCTGCATTGATGGACTTGAATGCATCTCTTCTTGAGGTGTGCATTTTGCGCACCTTTGTACCGCGATGGATCAAACAATAGTCATCAGAGGAAGTACCGTGCATCACAACACATACTTCTGCAATGTCGCTGACAGCCACTTCGGCTGCACATATCGCATTCATGGCATTGTCACTGCTTGGCCTGTCCGCACTTCGCTGAGATCCGACAAAAACAATAGGAACGGGTGTCTCGATCATAAATGACAGCGCAGCAGCAGAGTACATCATGGTATCTGTACCATGTGCAACGATTATGCCCTCTGCACCATTTTTGATCTCTTCGACAACTGCACGGGCAAGTTCTGTCCAGTATTCAGATCTCATATTCTCGGACAGTATATTATAGACAACTCTCCCGCTAAAATCGGCGATCTCTGTCAGTTCAGGAATGGTTTTTAGTATATCATCTGCCGAGAACTGTGCACTCACTGCACCTGTCCTGTAATCGATCTTACTGGCAATCGTGCCGCCAGTTGATAGAATGGTAACTTTCGGGAGGTTGCCGCCTTTCTTTTGCGATTTCTTATCTCCTGCTTTGGCGGGAGAGGGGGAGAAGGAAGTGGTTGAAGTGGAAGAAGATGCATCCTGTTTTTTCTTAATTAAAGTTATTTTTGCATCTTCCGGACTGAATCCTGCATTGTATCCGCTATCCATTTTCAGTACGATATGACCTGTTGTACTTGGCATTACAATACCCTCATACACCCTGCCATCTTTTTTAAGTTGCACTCTGTCGCCTTGTTCAAAATCCATGATAATCATTTTTCCAATTTATGACTTATTACTTACTGCTTAATGCTTGCTTATGCACTTACTAACGACTCCAAGCAAATTGATTATCGAGTCATCGATACGTTTGTTCAAACTCTCAAGTTCCTGTTCGTTTTTACCCAGTTTAACCATGTTGCTGTTGAGGGATCTGCGTATCTCATCAGGTGCAGGTCCGCCTGTGACGTTTCGTTTTTTGATGTTTGATCTGGGGTCAAGTGCTTCACGTACCATATCTTCAGTTAATCCGCGCCCGCTCAGGCTTTCACCGATAACATTATGTGCCACCGCATCGATCTCGCCAAGTGTTGGTTCACCCTTTCCACGCGCGAGCACGCCTACGATCTGGTGTGCTGTCCTAAAGGGTACGCCTGTTGCCCTCACTATTGTATCTGCAAGTTCGGTAGCTGTTGTAAAACCTTTGACGGATTGTTCTGTCATCACGTCAATGTTCACTTTCATCGTCCCGACCATACCTGCCATTATACGAACTGCATCCCGTGTCGTTTCAATGGAACGCCAGATATTTGGTGTGGCTTCCTGCAAGTCGCGATTGTAACTGAGAGGTAGTGATTTGCATATCGTCAAAAGCGACATAAGTGAGCCGATCGCAACACCGCTTTTACCTCTTACAAGTTCAGCAGTATCGGGATTTTTCTTCTGGGGCATAATGGATGAGGTGGATGAATACATATCGTCCAGTTCTATGAAATCGAATTCGGCTGTCGACCACATTACGATCTCCTCTGCCATTTTGCTTAAATTGATCATGATATTTGCAAACACGCTGGCGGATTCGATCAGGAAATCACGACTACTCACAGCATCCATTGAGTTTTCCACGAGCTCGTCAAACCCAAGGAGTGTCTGCGTTCGTGTCCGGTCTATGTTAAATCCGGTAGAGGCGAATGCTGCTGCGCCAAGTGGGCTCAAGTTAACCCTTGAATAAGCACTCAGGGTGCGATCAAAATCCCGAGCGAATGCGTTTGCATGAGCGATAAGATGATGTGCAAGGGTTGTTGGCTGGGCATGTTGCAGGTGAGTAAAACCTGGCATGAGTGTATCTATATTCGTGTCAGCGGTGCTATATAATGAACCTCGAAGAAGCGCAAGATCGCCCATAAGACCAAGCATTTCGTCCCGAAGGACAAGCCTGATGCATGTAGCAACCTCATCATTTCGTGATCTTCCCGAGTGCATCCTGCCGCCGACATCTTCGCCTACGAGGTCGATGAGTTTTGATTCAAGCGAAATATGTATGTCTTCATAGGTGTGGTCGAGTTTATCGATCCCGCCTTCCTTTATTTTCAATAGTCCTTCAAGTATACTTGTACAATCGCTATCCTTGATGATGCCCTGCTCTTTGAGCATGACCGTGTGCGCCATATCAACTGCAATGTCTGCTTCAAATATCCATTTATCAGCATCCATTGATGATGTGAATTTAGTAATCTCCTCATCGGGCGCGGTTGCAAGCCGACCTCTTCGCAAAATATCGCTCATTTGATACCTCATCCCTGTAAAATCTGTTTGGTTTTATTGCTATGAATATGTAAATATGTAGCGTGGTATGGCGCAAACACTTAAAAAAGAATCGGTTTTTTGGGACATGATTTTTGTTGTTTGTTTCATGATCTCACTACAAAAGGCTTAAATTAACAAAGCATCAACTTAATACATACAGGGAGTTAAAATATGTCAAAAAACGTAAAAGTATTCAGATGCCGCATCTGTGGCGACCCGTACATTGGAACAGAAGCACCAAGCAGATGCCCTTTTTGCGGCGCACAAACAAAATATTTCACAGAGGCTACCACATGGGATACTTCGGAGTTTGAAGTAAACCTTAGTGAAAAGACCAGATCAAACCTTGAGGCTGCACTTGAACTTGAGATAAATAATTCAGGGTTCTATGAATGTGCCTTCAAAAAGGCAAAAGCGCAAGGCGATGAATATTATATCGCAAAATTCAAGGCATTAAAGAAGATCGAATTAGAACATGCCTCTGTTATCTGCAAGTTTTTGAAAATTGAAGTTCCGGCTCTTCCAGACACTTCGTGCAACATTGACGCTGCCGTGAACACAAAAGAAGGTTGGGGGCGAGAGAACCGCGCCATCAAGTCGTATTCAACATTCAGAGACGTGGCAGTTGAACCGAGGATAAAAGAATTCTTCGGCGCGCTGGTCGAGATCGAAACTGACCATCTGGAATTGCATGCGGAGAAGAAGTAGATAAACCTATTTCATTTTTATTTTTTTCAGTGCGTTTAGATTAATGTAATCTTTTTCGAACGAGATCTCATATAATAAACGAGAAAATGTTCACTTCGTTCGCGTTAACTCGGAGTACATAATCTTATAGATTATA
>JAHYJJ010000078.1:0-6721 GCA_019429165.1 Methanosarcinaceae archaeon
TCATTTGGCACCCATCCATCTATCATGAATGTGTGTTCAGATGTAGCAATCCGCAGAGGCACCTCAGACTTCTGTGCTTCAATGGAAAGCAATTCATCGCTTGCCAGTATAAAATCAGAATATTTTAATCTGAGTGACTCGATCTCCGAATTAAGAGATTCAATGTCATTTTGTGAATTTACAATATCCTGCTCTGTTTTTTTCATGATTTCTGCGGGAACACCACTTATTTCCGGCACCCTCAGTTCCTTGAAATCAAACTCCGGCAAAATATCCGAAACTGCATCTGCATGTTCATTCAAAACAAACAGTACAATCGTTCCTAATCTTGCATCTGAAAACAATTCGTATGATTTTGTGATGCTTGAAAGTTTGGATTCAATATCACTTTTCACGACACCTGAAAAAACAGTCAGAGTATCATAACCGCGATATTGATCAAGATCAAGAGGTATTGTAGTAAATGGAAGCAGTTCCTTATTGAGAGTATCAAGTTCCTTTAAATTGCTCTCAATTTCATTCTTTCTGTCAGTTCTCTTTGATACCTCGTCATCCAGTTCCAATAACTTTGTATCGAGTTCTTTAAAAAGAGATTCAACATTCTGCTTTCCAGTTTCTGCTTTCTTTATGCCTAAAAAACTTGAGATTGACCTGATCTTAATCAGTTTCTTTGACACATCATCAGCATTCTCAAACGACTTACCTATTTTTAGACCAAGTTCTTCATCATTATAATCTTCAATATGGAACGAATTGATACCGTGTAGTGAATTCACTGTTTGCTCAAATATGTCTTTGTGACCTACAATTGTCGCACGGCACATCTGTTTGGGACTAAGCATGTATCGCCCTCTCAAATTCAGAAACCAGGTAATCTACAGCCTTACTCACATTCGATTGTGCTTTTTCAACAATAGCCTTAGCTTCTACCGCACTGTCGCCTATAATCTTTACTTTTTCTTCTTTGATGGTCGCTTCCGCAGACTTCAAAGATTTCTGGGCGGACTCATGCGCATCAACTTCAGCCTGTTTAACGATCTCTCTTGCCTCAGCTCTGGCACTAGTAATGCATTCGCCCTTATTTTTAGCAGCAGCATTCACAATATTCCTTGCGTTTTCCTCTGCTTTTTTTATTTCAGATAAGATCTCATTTTTAGCCATGAAAATCCTCGTTGTATAATGTTAACTGAATGTAATCTATTGATTTAATCCATCCCTAATGCGAAGTTAGATATAAGTTCTTCGGTTTTAGCGATGCTACATGTGATATTATTAATGATTTATTATCAAAAAACCCGTTTTTTAGACAACTGTTTCAATGGGGAATGAAAATATCTCTGATACAAAATATTAACCATCACTATCTTGTAAGATTTAAAGCCAGAACACATAATATCGGGCCTATCGATCAACCATATCGAGCCTGAATGGCAACTGAGCACCATCGGGAATTGTATGAATATACTTATTCCTAAACTCAGGATTCCGCATCATACAATAATCGGCTGATGACTTGTATGCACTATGTTTGCCCATGCGTTTCCAAATATCCGATAAATTATCTTCCCGAATATTACCAAACGACAATGGAGTATAAGCACATGGCAAAACATCACCGGCAGACGTAACATGGATCCAGCGCCTTCCTGCAAAACAGCCGAACTGGTCAGGTCCCATGAAGTATGGAAACGCAGTGACCCTCGGACCATCTGGATTTGTATTCTTCTCCTTTTGGAACTTTTCAAGACGTGAAACATCTGCAGGACCGATGACCTCGTCTTCGTGATCGAGCCAGCGTCCAACCGCGATGATCTCATAGATCGACATCTCCTGCATATCCATCTCTACAGCAAGATTATAAAAATCTTCAAGGTCATCGATATTATCAGGCGACACCACCACGAACATATCGGTCAATATGCCGGCAGCGCGTGCATTCTTGATGCCGTTTATCGCATCATGATATGCACCATCACGCCCTCGCACACGGTCATGCTCTTTTTCAAAAGGACTGTCAATGCTCACGCGAATTGCATACAATCCTGCAGCCTTCAGATCCTGTGCCCTCTGCGCAGTCAAACCAAAACCGGATGTGAAACAGGTAGCGATCGCACGCGTTTTATCCACATGCGCAACCATGTCCACAAGATCTTTTCGAAGCATGGTCTCACCGCCATCAAATGATATGAGATATGAACCAAGGTCAATCGCCTGATCCACCGTACGATTTATCTCATCAAGAGTCAGTTCAGGGTCTGCAATTATATCTGCTGCACCACAATGAATACACTTGTTAGGACAATGCATTGTGATTCCTATGGACAATTGATCAGGAATACGTTTTCTTAGAATCGAACCTATTTCTGCAGTGATTACTCTATCAAAAACCTTTCCTGGAATTGGCGGGACCCATGTTGAGAATATGATCTTATCATCATCCACTGAGATTGGTTTTTCTTCCTGAAATATCTTATTGATACGTTTTATTATCGGTTTCGCAACCGGTGCAACAACACCCTCTACATCAAGCACAACCTTGCCATTCACTGCACTGGCATTTATTTTGATCACTGACTTATCATATACACGCATGGATTCACCTGTAATTTTTAAATTTGGAAATTAAAATTTGAAATCTTAAACTAAAACTCATCTCGGAAATTAACATAGAAACGGTTTTTACGGAAGCATATCAATTGTTATGTAATTTGTGATCTGCACTAACTTGTCTGTTGAACCACATGGATCAAACATTCCGAGTATATCATTTGCATGTCGCACATGTTTTTCAACTTCTTCGATCGATCTTTTCACTGCATCCTCATGTGACATTTTTTTAAGATATATTTGCGGCAGTGTAATGGATTCATGTGTTGACTTCTTGTCATCTTGTGTATGCAGAAATTCAAGCAGGTCATCCACAATCTGATATGCCGTACCCACGTGTTCACCATACAACCGGCACTTACCCGCAACTTCATCATCCGCGCCACCAATATATGCGCCAATAGATACGCTCGCTGCAAACAGGGATGCTGTCTTTTTGCGGATGCACTCGTAATAGTTCTCCTCATCAAACGTTCCCTCAACACTTTTCACATCAAAGGCCTCACCTTCTGCCATGCACATACCCGCACGCCCGAAATCACGTACAGCATTTGTGCCAAAAGGAGATATGAGTTCGATCGACTTTGAAATCAAAAAATCCCCGCATAGCATTGCTGCAGCATGACCAAACTTTTCATGCGCGGAAGGAATACCCCTTCGGATTAGGCCACCATCAAGAAGGTCATCATGTATCAATGATGCAGAATGTATCAGCTCGATTGCCAGAGCCGCATCAACACTCTTTTTTGAGTCTCCGCCACAAATTTCGGACGATAGCATCAGCATGATCGGACGTATCTTTTTACCACCTGAATTGCAAACATGACTAATCATTTTTGTCATCTGAGACGATTGGTCCATAGACCCGATCATATCGGACATCGCAGACATAATTAGTTTATGTTCACCCCATTGCTCAATGTTCATCAAGTGCCCCAATTATCTAATTATATAATTAATATTCGATATTGTGCGTGTATCATTCAGTATATTTTGACGAACACCCAACCACTATCTGTGTAGCCTCTATCTTATCAGCAGATACCATTGTACCACTGATACTGATCTCTTTTCCTTCATCAAGTGTCGCTGGCAAATCTCCCGTATATTCCACATCGATCTCAATAGTTGAATCCTCTTTGTCAACCAAGACAAATGAAATGAGATCTGGAGTTACAATAAGTGTGCCGTTCTTGATAACACCCGTTGTGCTTATCTTTTCCCCCGTATAGTTGCCGGAGTTTGAAGTTAATTCTGAAATTATGATGGACTGTTGGGAAAAATCAACACCCCAGAGTCCAATAATTGCAACAGCAACAATAACTCCAATTGCAACAAAAGTCTTTTGTTTCTTATCCATTTTTAAACACCGATTTGTAGTAGCATATATTTTACAGATAGTCCGAATAACGCGAACAAAATGAGCGTTTTCTCATAGTAGAGTTCGTATCTATTGTAACTTATCTAGCCTTCCCAGTTCCCTGTTCAATTGTAAACGGGTTCGTATCATGTATAATATGTATGAGATTATTGCAATCCATGTAATTGTAAATGCAGTATATAATGGTTCCATTAATTCACCTTTTATTTGCGCTTTTATGTAATAATTCTGCAATAATTATTATTGCATTGAGTGTATTTAAATGTAAAGTATAGTCATTTTTTGACAATATCACATATATTAATAAGGATGAATGTAATATTATCACATCATATTTAAGCGAATTGAACTATATTTTATTTGAGAAAATCCTCGCTATGCTCGGATTAACTCGCACCATATATTAAAATATATACTACAAGAAAATGCTCACTTCGTTCGTATTAACTTTAACTACATAATCATATAGATTATATATTAAAACAAATTCAAATGATTACTATGGCAACACCACCAAGACTTATCGCATGGGAATTGACAGCAGGCTGCAACCTCTCCTGCGTACACTGCAGAGGTGCATCAACCTTTCAGATTCCAAAAGGAGAGCTCACAACAGATGAAGCAAAGCATTTCATAGATGAAATTGTGGAGATGGGAAATCCAATACTTATCATGAGCGGTGGAGAACCTCTTGTCCGAAAAGATGTTTTCGAAATCGCACAATATGGAACTGACAAAGGGCTTCGTGTAGTAATGGCGACAAACGGCACTCTTGTCACACCCGAAATTGCAAAAAAGATGAAAGAGGTCGGGATCCAGAGGGTCAGTGTCAGTATTGACGGCTCAAATGCAAAATCCCACGATGATTTCCGTGGCGAACCTGGTGCATTTGATGGGGCTTTAAGGGGAATTGATTATATCAAGAAAGCAGGCATCGGTTTCCAGATAAACACAACTATCACAAAGCGTAATATTGACGAGATACCAAAGATCCTTGAATTTGCAACAGAACTCGGAGCAGAAGCACTCCATATTTTCCTTCTGGTACCAACCGGCAGGGGCAAGGAGATCGAAGCGGATGAGATAGCACCTGTCGAATACGAGCGTGTATTGAATTGGTTCTATGAACAGCAAAAGACAGCAAAGATCCAGTTGAAAGCCACATGTGCTCCGCATTATTTCAGAATAATGCGCCAGCGTGCAAAGAAAGAAGGTATCGAAATCTCCGTTAGAACACACGGATATGAAGCCATGACCAAAGGATGTCTTGGAGGCACAGGATTTTGTTTTGTTTCCAGCATCGGCGAAGTGTACCCATGTGGATACCTGCCAGCACTTGCAGGCAGTATAAAGGAACAGAGTTTTAAGGATATATGGGACAATGCAAAGGTATTCAATGATATCCGCGATACAAGTAAACTCAAAGGTAAATGCGGCGATTGCGGATACAAGGAAGTGTGCAGCGGCTGTCGTGCACGCGCGTATGCAGCGACCGGAGATTACATGGCAGAAGAACCATATTGCATATACACACCACCAAAGGTAAAGGAATAAAAAATGGTACAACTCGATCAAATTGACAAGAATATACTGAATAGCATTCAGTTGGATTTTCCGATTGAAACACATCCATTCGAAAAACTGGGCGAGCAGTTTGGCATTTTGGAAGATGAAATAATAGAACGCCTTGAGCGACTGAGCAATGCAGGCGCCATCCGGCGCATTGGCCCTATAATCAATACAAAAAAAACTGGCGGAATAAGCACACTTGTTGCGGCTAAAGTACCCGAGAATAGGATCGATGAAGTGGCAGAAACCATAAACCGATATACTGAAGTGTCACATAATTATCTGCGCCCTGCAAAGTATAATATATGGTTCACGATGTCCGCCCCAAATGAAACGAGACTTATACAGATACTTGATGAAATAAAGGCTGAAACCGGATGCGATCTTATCAATCTGCCTACTAAACGACTGTTCAAGATCGGAGTTAAATTCAATATAAGATAAGGTGAAAAAATGGATGAAATAGATACCCGACTTATCAAACTTACACAGGATGGCATACCGCTTATTCATGCACCCTTTGCGAATATCTCCAAAGAACTTGGCATAAGTGAGGGAGAGATCGTCACCAGATTTGAAAATCTCCAACAGGATGGAGTCATCCGAAGATTTGGCGCATCAATTGGCCATCGGGCGATCGGCATCATAGCCAATGCAATGTGTACATGGAACGTACCTGAAGATAAAGTCGAAGAGGTCGGAGCAATAATGGCAGGTTTTTCCGAAGTAACACACTGCTACGAACGACCGCGTTATCCTGACTGGCCATACAACCTGTTCACAATGGTACATTCATACACAAGAGAGGATTGTGAAAAAGTGGCTCGTGAGATATCAAAAGCCACAGGTATTTCGGATTACAGCCTTCTGTTCAGCGAGCGGGAATTCAAGAAAACGGGTGCCAAGTTATAATTATAATTATAGTATAGTTATATTAAATTTGATTTCTAATCACAGGATGCGCCATAATGACCAATGAACGAAACTTAATCCCTTTGATGATCGATCTTAGTGGAAGGAATGTTGTGATCATTGGTGGCGGTTCAGTGGGGGAGCGCAAGGCGGCCCTCTTTTCAAGATATGCAGATACTACTGTTGTGAGTGTAAGATTTACCACAAAACTTGAAAAAATGAAGGATGCGGGTAAATTGAATTTAGTACAGG
>JAHYJJ010000079.1:0-6684 GCA_019429165.1 Methanosarcinaceae archaeon
ATGTAGGTCATATGTTGTTGTTTCCAGCCGATCTTGACTCGGAGGTACATTGAATGTTTTTTCCTTGAAGATCTTTGTTTCAGCACGTATTGTGAGATTATTTGATACGACTTTTTCATTATATCCGCCGACTGAAAAAAATGCAGTTGCTGCCGGTAGAGAAATTGTATCATTCTGTTCGTACGATACCAGGTTATAACTCAAATAATTAGAACTCATTTTATCAGCAAATATTGTTGCTCTGTTGTCACCGTCTATGATAACTGAATTTTCAGGAATTGCATCTACGATTGAAACCTTGGTTGGGATATTCCCACTATTTACAAGTTTCACATTCACACTAACTGAACCATCCGGTTGTATTACTCCGGACTTTGTTAATGAGATCTTCGGACCAAAGATCGTTATCTTTGGTTCATTCGAGGATAAACTATACTTGGATTCATACACACTGATATTTAATTTTGCGGCAGAGATTTTATATACTCCATACTCCAGAGGTTTTAATAGATAACTAGTTGTCCAATCCTCGCCTGCCTGGATACTTGAATGCCAGTTAAGACTGAAATTCCCCACAGGTTCGAACTTATCAGGTATTGAATCATTAATAATGGCAGAATCAATGTTAAAATCCCCGCCATTGTGTATGGTTAATTTAACCATGACCTTATCACCATAATATGCACTTTCTTCCATCGATTTAGTAAAAGATATCACCTCTGTGGGACCCACATCAGACCCTGTTATGATTTTTTGGGATTGTGTGTTGGATATCATCTTTCCCCTTACATCATAACCGGCAACAACCACTGATAGATCATAATTTTTTGAATTCAGGAATATCTTGGGTATTCCAATATAAAGTTCACGTTCTATACTCTCCCCATATTGTATAAATTGAATATGCTCCTTATTTTTTCCTTTTACCAAATTCAATCCATCAGTCTCGATAATTATATCGACATCATTTGCATTTGCCCCTGTATTATTTATTATCAGTTGGATAATTCCAAGATCATCCCCATAACTGTACACTGATTTGTCCTTATTGATCGATATATCAAAATACGGCATTTCAACTTTTTGTAATGTTAACTTAACCCAGGGGTTATAACTCTCATAAACCCATTCCACAGAATCTGGCCCTGGTATATCCTCCACGATCACTCTAACATCGTCGTCAACAATATGAGTTCCATCCTGCCCAAGAGCAAATGTATCGATCAGATCAGAATCCCGGTACAATTGCAGCAACACAAAAGGAGTTACCGATTGCTCCGGGATTATGTTACCATCTGCATCCTTCCTTCCTTTAACCGGAGGGTTAAAATCAACGATCTTGATCTTGTATTCGTCTCCAATCATATATTCATTCAATTTTAGGGTTCTTGTCCCCATATCTTCCCATTCCAATTCATCTAAAGTATAAGCCTGTACATTGCTAACTGATACTACTAATAATAAAAGAATGAAAAGTGATATGTGTTTAAAGAATTTCATTGTTAATGTAACCCCCGTCTCCTTCTATAAACTAAAATTATCCCTGAAAATACAAGTATAATAGGAACGACAATAATCAATAGATAATTATTACCGGATTCATCTTGTTTTGGAGATGGTTTCCATAATAATTTGGAAGGATTGTGTGGATCATGGCATTTTGTACAGAGGTTCTCCCTTGCCCATTCAGGATCCGAATCAACATTTCCTGATCTTTTACTCTCATTTGAAAGAGTTGTGACATCAACCCAGTGTGTTCCTAAGATCCATGACTTATAGTAATCATTGTGACATTGCGAACAGAGTTTGTATGATTGATCTGTTACAATGACATCATCATTTGCCAGTTTCAGACTTTTTTTAACCGGGTCATGACACATTGTACAAGAAGAAGGCCCGAGAAAATCATGTTTTTTAAGTTCAATGTATTTGTGATTGAATAGATCACTCATTTTTCCATGACACCCAATACAATCCTCTTCACCTTTTGCGTGTGATGCACTTTTTTGATGACATGAAGTGCATGAATAAGTATACTTATGACAGTCATTACAACTCTTATTTGTACTATCCGGGTGCCTTGTGATGGCGTCCACTTCGACCTTATACTCGCCAGTGTGGATCAGATGGATATTTGTCTTTAACTCACTATAATCCAGTGAATATTTGGAATTGTGACAATTAAAACAGGTCTCTTCCTTTACTATTGTTTCCTCCGAGGTGATAAGCCAGACTCCATTGACATGGCAAATCGTGCAATCTTTTGAAGCACTTGCTATGCCTGGAACAATTGTCAATAGTAATACCAAAGTTACCATGATTTTTATGACTGCCAAATTTGTCGGGTTTAATTTTGCTTTATATCTCATAGTTATCAGAATACTCCACAGAAATCACATTCCTAAATTCGTTCACATTTTCCAGCAACTCTTCTTTAGATGTAGTTGATATGGAAAAATCCAAAAATAATACCAGTATGTTGTGTCTGGATTGTTTTATTGTCGCACCAAGCACTTTAATGTCCATTCTTTCGATTGAATCGAATATTTGATCTACGGCAGAAAGGGTTAAAACTTCGATCTGCAGAACCTCACTATGCTCTTTGTCGTGAACTATCCTCAAGTTGTCCGTCAGTATTATTTGATCCTTCTCGTGTCTTGTCATAAGATATTCAGACACCGAAACAATTCCTAAAACACAAATAATTGCAATTATAAGTCCATTTTTTGAAGAGAAGATGCTTTTTGTGCCGTTTATGATCGATGTTCCGTTCAGACGATTCCAATCAAAACCCACTGTTTCAGATGCGAACATAGCAACGCCTACGGAATATGTGGTATGGGGATTATGACATGCCACGCATTTATTACCGTCCTCTCCATGCTCCCCCAGACTCATCTTATTCATCTGGGTCGAATGGCAGATGTTGCATAGATCATTGCTTTCGCTAAGATCTGCAATGTATGAACCTGACAAACTTAATTTATCTCCGGAGTGACACGTACTGCAACGTCCCATCCAACTGTGTTTTCCTCTGCTAAAATCACTCCTTACCTCAGCATGACCATTTGGAGATGACAATTGACCGTGACAGGGTCGACAAGATTCAGTCCCCGGCATATGAGATATGTGACAAGCTGAACAGTCCGGGGTATAGTGACATTTTGCACATTTTTTATTACCACGATCAATGCCATTATGGATCCGGTGATAATTTTCCTGTCCATCAATCGTGTGCGTGATACCGTGACCACCACCATGACAGTTATTACATTTGACCTGTGTTGCACTTGCTTTTTGAGTGGATATTGCTGTATTATGACAACCGATGCACCCTTTTTGTTCCAATGGAATGCTCTTATTGTTAGAAGAAAGGCTCGCGTTGTCAGATGAAACACTCTCGTTATTTTCCGATGAACTGCTTTCATTGTCAGATGCCAGTGCATGCCCAACAAATGATAATGACAATGATAACGATAATACTAACGTTAAAAGCAAAATCATTCTTTTCATTGTATCGCTTATCATCATTCTCACCATTATTACCTAAGATGGCAGTTTTTGCAGTCGCTTGATACGGTATATTTCATGTCATGGCTGTAGAATATCTCTCCGGCGGCAAGACCTTCGGTCTGACCTATATACGTGATATATTGGTTTAGGTGGCACATTGTACCCTCAGATGAACAGGTATTACTTTCCACCAATGTGCCTGTGCTTGTGTGAGTTTTTATACCCTCCAGAGCAGAAATGTTGCCTACGGTTGAATTGCGGAATTTATACCATGCATAGTCAAGTCTGTCGGACAAATACGTTTGTTCAGTATGGAAAAATGGAGCATTGTAGTTTTGAGGGAAATCGATTGGAAGAGTGTAGACAATGGATTGGTTGTCGGATGTTATTATGTAGGGTTGTAGAGAATTGCTTGCACCATTCACAGTGACATTAACAGTTGTACTGTTCCATGTTCCGTCTAAAACCATCATTATATTGAAATAATCCCCAAAGACAGGGTCTGTTGTAAGCGTTGTATTCTCGTGTTCAAAAAGATTGACTGATTTTTCAAATGTGGTTTTATTTTGCTGACCTGAGAAGTTTTCAAACATCAGGTTGATCATGACATCTACACTTTGATTTGAGGGGAATACATCATCCACTTCAACAAAAACACTTACTGTGTTGTTATTGGTTCCTGTGATCTGTTTTGCCATTAGGTATTCTCCTGTCCATAAACTTTTGTTAACGTATATCCCATCATAACCGCCCCATATTGTGTTATTAAAAATATAGGGGTCTGATAATGACATTTGATCATACTTTGAAGGAGCAAGATGGCATGAGTAGCAAACGTCTTTCAACATCGATCGGTTGGTTTTGTTCACATAAGCCTCCCCATATAGTAAATAATAATCCTGTATGGTTCTGTTCTCATAGGGCATCTTGTATATGTGCCGGTCATTATTCAGATCCGTCAATTCTTGCATATGACACTGAAAACATTCAACCTCTTGTACTATCTTGTGTGTAGGACTGGACCTAAAAGAGGTAGCATAAACTACCATTGAAAATAGCAGAAATAATACAAAAATAAATAAAAGAGGTTTTTTCAGCATATTGCTGTTAACCTCTTTTCATCGATTTTCTGAATGTCATTATCGTTGCTATGCTAAAGGATGCAAAACCCCCTAGTAAAAAGTCCATGCTTGGACCATCTCTTACGATGTAACCCTTTCCTTCGATCATTGGAATTATACCCTGTGCCGATATTTGCAAATACCACCATGTAAAGATCATGAGTACGGATGCGATCAGTAACATAATTATCGGATTGAACTTTGCCCTGAACTTGAATTCATGTCCTCTTGCGTGTATGACAGTCCCTCTCCCACTTAAGATCGTTAATGCGCCCAAACCTATGGCTGTAATTGTGGCTAACATCCCATAGAAGGGGAAGTCCTTGTAATCATAGATCACAGAGTTTGAGAGCACAGTCCTTGGACCATTCACTGTATACTCCTGACCCCACATGTAATAGACCAAAGTATCCACCGTTTGGTCCTGTTCTGCAATTACCTGTGAGTGCTGTGCTATCATCCAGGGCATTGTAAGACTGACCACAGCAAGGGCTATCCCCAACATCAATGGCAATACAGCAGCTTTTACTTTCATGATACTTCCTCCAGTATTTCCAATAACAATTTGTTGGTTGCTTCATCCATGTTTATCTTTCTCCTTAATGCATATATTTTCAATTTCTCGTGCGTCATTTTTTCCAGATTTACGTTTATTCGAGGCATGATCGTTATAATTATTATAAGAAACTTGTTTGAAAAAAAAATGATGGGAAGCACTAATGCTTCTCATCTAATCTACAGATTTGTTCTGGATTAGTCCTTGATAGTAACTCCTGCTCCAACTCCTGCATGTGAGTGGCAGCGTATACATGGTACCGTCTGGTGAGCCCATGATGTTGGTGAGTGATACGTAACATCGACGTGAGGCAAATCAGCTCCATTTTTATCCGTCCCAGACTTATCATTGAGGTAAATCACACTACCATCTTCAGCGTACACTCTTGTATTAATCTGTACCAGATCAAGATCTCCGATAGGTTCTCCATTGTCGTTCATTGGTGGCATCTGAGTGATATGACATGCACCGCAGAGTTTCACAGGTTTGGCTGCATACTCAGTGGTAGTCAATTTCATGTCATGCGTGAAGTAGGTTGTACTGCCAAGGTTTGGATTTTTGCCATTTACAGTATATGTAGTTCCTGGCAATTCCTTCTTCCATTCCGTATGTTCCATCGACAGACCTACCGTTGCAAGTGTTATGTGGCACATGCCGTTTGCTGCATTGTCACAACTTGTAACACGATCATACCCATCAGGAGCCTCTTTTCTATCTGGCCTTGCTCGTCCAAAGGTACTTACATATTGCATTGGTGCTGGTGAAATTCCACTCCAGTCTCCCCATACCTTATCGAGTCTGGTTGAATTGTATAACCATGTGGTATGCAAAGCATATTCAGCCGCGGATTTACCTTCTGCTATAGCATAAATCAAATCATCTGTATCCACTGTCTCGCCAGAGCCTATTAAGTTAAGTGTGGTAACTCCTGTTGCGCTTGTAAATGATGTTTCAAACAGGTTCGTAAACTTACCTTTCTTACCACCATTGTAGGTCGCTGCTCCATAGAGGGACGCAATGCTTGCTGTTATGTTGTCAGTACCATTGTTTGTAATTACGACTTTGAAATAGTCACCTTTTAATGAAGTCAGGTTATTGGAGCCAGACTCATTACTTGTATCAAATGTGACATTACCCACACCTGTTGCAACGATATTATATACACCGAAGTCATTAGAATTTTCTCCATGCCAGTTCTCCATCTCTACTCGAACTGTTGCATTAATATTTCCTGGTGTTTCATCACCAGCCGCGTTTACATTGAACAATGTTATCTTGATGTCACCAGTTTTAGCGCTGTTGTCATTGGTCTTGTTGGCATCTGACAAACCAGCTGTCCATGGAAGGATCGCTGCATTCTTTGTTATGTAGATTCCATTCGAACTTTGCTTGAGATAGTAATCGCCCAGTCCAAACCTTTCACGATTGTCCCAGTTGTTATGGCACATCGTACATCCTCCGGAGACAAGGTACGGAACTTCTTCAAGACTCATA
>JAHYJJ010000251.1:0-1132 GCA_019429165.1 Methanosarcinaceae archaeon
CGAAATACAGCATGCGGATGAATGGGATTTGTGGTTAAAAACCATATATGACCAAAAAGAAAATATCAAGATAATTGCATCAGGTTCTGCGGCAGTTCAACTCAAAAAACAATCTGAAAGTCTCTATGGGCGTTCAATTGAATTTACGATACATCCATTTTCCTTTTTTGAATTTGCACTTTACATGCAAAAAGACGAGGATAAATTGTCGCAACTAAGGAATAAGATAAATTTTGATGAACTTGATTTCGACATCAATGCCGCCGAACTGGTAGAACTTGAAAATGAAATGACATTACTTTTGAACAAATATCTTGTAAGAGGGGGATTTCCAGAGATATTTAACATTTCAGACCTGACAAAATCATTCTATGTACTTCGTGATGATATTATGAATAAGGCAATATACCACGATATTGTAACCCTGTTCAAAATAAAAGACCCACAAGTAGTAGAATCACTCATAATCTATCTTGCGGGCAATAGTTCTGAAATATTGAACAAGGACGGATTATCAGAAGATCTGGGTATTCCAAAATCGACGATCCATACATATCTTGATTATTTAAGAAAGTCATTTCTTGCAAGAAATTCAAGAAACTACTCAAGATCAGTCAAAAAAATGCTTCGGACAAGGGAAAAATGGTACGTACCCGATGCAGGCATCATGAACATGTTAAATTACAGAAATGAAACACTGCTATCGGATGGTACGTACCTTGGACATCTCACTGAAACCGTTGTATTTAACCATATTTTGACTCTTGCTGAAATGCAGAATTATAATATCGCATATTGGCGTGATAAAAGTAAATCTGAAGTAGATATTGTACTTGACATGCACAAACGAGTAGTGCCAATTGAAGTAAAATATCAGTCTAAAATAACCAAGCAGGATGTAAAAGGTTTACTAAAATTTATGGATAAATTCGATGTGGACAAAGGTATACTTGTAACAAGGAATGTATTCAAAAAAGAAATTTATGATGGCAAGGAAATAATATTTGTACCCATGTGGGTGTTATTGGTATCGATGTGATATCCAAATTCAATGGATTCTAAATTATGGCAAACTGTATCTCTTGCATTGAACCGTCAACTATTAACAATATCGACAAATGAATGAATTATA
>JAHYJJ010000001.1:0-45781 GCA_019429165.1 Methanosarcinaceae archaeon
CTGGGATTAATATCCCTGTTGTTGTGGTTACATTACTTGCACCATAAAACACGTCTGTGTCGCTCACATTATAGATTATAATTGTTCTACGACCAACTTGTTCAATTGTCGGAATTAAATAAGCAATATTCAATGTTGTTAAGGTTACTGCTGTTGTAACCATTGTTGTCAAAGCATTTGTATTGGTTATAAGTGTATCTTGTTTTGCTGCTGTAGCTTTCCCAGTAGTATCACAAACAGTTATCTTTCCGTCAATACTTGAAAGTGTGGTTTCAGATGCCATATTAGATGTTCCATTTGTTTCTTCTATACTAACTTTTAAATTCCCACCTGCAGTAGAGTCAATCGGTGTGAAATATCCGTCTGGTTTTTGTGCAGTCAAGACGGCTTTAACTAACTCGGCGTCATCTTGTGGAGAAATTAAATCATTAATTCGGTGACTGCTGGGCTTAACATAATACGGTTTCAATATGGTCTGCAATCTGAAATATGTCTGTGCTGTTCCGCCATTAGTATACACAATTCGATAATATCGCGCAGCTGGTTGAAACGAATAAACCTTTGCATCTCCTGCATTGATGGTATACACATCGCCGTCGTCCCAGGTAATTCCATCTACTGAAAATTCAATTTTAAATCCGTCAGTAGCTGACGTATGGCTCGCGGTTACCATAACTTGAATAACACCGAAATTCTTGATGTCTTCTGCCTCTCCTGTGAATACACCACCAACCAATAACGGTGTATTGGTGCTATTAACTAACGATACATGTCCAGGACTGAATGTAACTAATCCTTTATGACCGTCACAAGAAATAATATCTGCTAGGTTACCTGCTGTATCTGTAATCTGTGTCTTTTGACTACCATTTGTTTGGTTTTCTTGTGTAGCTGGATTTAAGACTGTGCCAGAATCGTTCACAACAGTCACTCTCTTAGAACCCGATGTGTCTATATGTTCAGATTTCGTGCATTCTTGACTATTCTTTGAAGTTACCACAACTACACCTTCTTAGCAATGAATGTGTGTCTACTTTGATAATGAGACACTGGCGCAAGTGGATTGACCGTCCAGTCTGGAAAATATTTCTTGGACACCCTGGTCAATATACTCACATAATCATCCCAGGACACGCCAGACTTGGTTAATTGTTTGATTTCCTTGGATGCCTGGGTGGTTCGGTTATCATCTACACCGATATGATAATATTTGTAAGTCTCGCCAGTCTTGTCATATTGAACCTTACGTGATGCCACACTTATCTTGGTGGTCTCAGTCCTTGCAATGTTGCGCAACCTGGACTCAATCGCTGTGGTGTTCTCTTTCATGGCTTCAACTATGTTATTTATGCTGAAACCCTCTTTATTATCATACGCCAGGACAACTGCATTTTTTAACTTTTGGCTTAGTTCCTCGCTCATATTAGCAAACGCTTCCTGGTATACTGGTTCTCTCTTAAGGGCCTCAACCACGTTCTTATCAACATCAGTATATGTAAATTCTCTACCGATATCCTTGCCCAGGTCTTGCATGGCTTTTCTATATATCGCCTTAAGTTTACTACTACTCTTGGACTTGATAACGCTATCAAAATCTTTAACCGTCTCTCTAATCTTAGCATCCAACTCAGCAGTAGTTGGTCGTGTTTTAGAATCAAACTTGCTCAACAGTTTCTCAAGCTCATGTAACAACGCATTCTCTAGTTGTTTCTCTTGCTTTGCTTGAATAGGGTCGTTTTTTTTTATACTCTTACCCAGGCTCTTACCCATGTCAAAGAATGAATCTTGCGCAACGTTCTGGATTGTAACCTTACCAGCACCGAATGAAAACTCACCAGTCTCGTTCATGGCAACCTCAATCCCCAGCTCAGCCGTAGCCTTAGCAATCTGGATATCTTTCAACCGCAAATCCTTCTCGTACACTTTATCCTGGTCTCTGCTTGGATTTAATATGATTTCATAGTCTGAAACACCTAACTGCGCACACACCCAGGGTAATATCTTCTCGTTATATATACTCTGCCCCATCTCAACCCCACGGTCGGTGACTTTAATCTGTAATCCCTCGTTGTTCAGACCACCACCCTGACTCGTATCATTCTGGAATATTGGCGACACATTAAATACTGACCCAATCTGGGTGCGTATTTCGTTCCGCACCTCAGAATATTGCATCTCTTGTAAATTGCGCATGAAATCTACCCATTTAATAGGGTCTTTACCATCACCAGATTGATGAATAAGCGGATTAATAGCATGTGGATTCTTGCGCACTTTTTCAATGAATGCGTCCCAGAATGTCCAGAAACCCTGAGCATTACTTGTATTAACTGTCAATATACCTTTAGGTACTTTGTTTCCAGAATAATATTGTTTGATGTAATAATCCATGTTAATGAGAGTTATTGTTTTGTTATACAAAGAATACAGTGGACTGAAACCGTAGGTTTTTGTTGGATGATACTTGGATACGTGTAATATCTCACTTGTGTCATAATATGAAAAACTACTCGTCTTACCACCCACTCGCACCTTGTAACATGCTCGCATGTTTTTTATTCCGTTTGTATTGTGAGTGTCCTGTGTAATCTCAGACCTATTTTCTGGGTCAAAGAATACAGGTTGACCGTCTGAGTTATGCGCCAGACGGTTAGTGGAATCAAAAACCATCTCAATACTTAGCGGGTCTACCCTTAGGAACTCCTGAACCTCCGCACCGATAATTTCGTTATATCCATTAACCAGGAAGTTCTTCCGTGCGAATAGATAAGCGTCATCCACAATATTCAAATCGTTCTCAATTTCCATGAGCACCTCTTTAAGTGTCTGGCTGTTAGAGTTAGCCTTGCGCAATAAATCCTCAACCTTTTTAATCTGCGCGTCGTTCTCAAACGTGGTCGTGTTTTTGCAATTAAAGCCGTTCCTGAAGATTTCACTTTTAAGTGTGTTCAATACGTTTTGTAATATGTCAGAATACACACTAAGTTGATACAACTCAACCACACCAACCCTAGTGTCAAAGATACCCCATGATTGTGTCTTGTCCAGGCTGAAGAAACTATTCTCATCCTGTGGTCGCAAATAATTCTGAATGACTTTAAGATCTTCAGCACCTTTTGTCAAACTTTTAAAATCTGATGACTTGACTATCTTAAAATTTTTAACCAAATTAAATAATCCCATTATAAGATAAACCTCATCTTGTTCTTATATATGTAACTATTTTTTTAATTCCACAGCGCTCTTTAAACCCTTGAACTGTTCCACCCAGGCTATTATGTCTAATCGTTGCGCATCCATGTCAAGTAACAAACCCTCGGAGGCCTTTAATACTTTCTCTCGGCTCATCACATTCATGAACTTAAGTGTGTCCTCAGACTCCATCTGCTCCTTGAATTTGATATATTCAGGTGTTGATACAACATCTGCAATCTCAGACTTGATATCAGTAATCTCTTTCTCTTTTTTGGTGCGTTCGATGTCAAAATTGTCTAGCTCAGCCTGGAACAAGTTATTTATAACATCGTCAATCTCTGCAACCGATATGTTATGTTCCTCAACAATCTGGACAACATGCTTCCCCTTACCGTTAGTGAACTCGTCACGCTTAACAGCAATGTAATCGTCTTCTTCAACCCTGAAGTCTCTTGTGGTTTTTCTTTTTACCATTTTTAGTCGCCTCGTTAATCTTTTTATATAACTTAATCGTATCAAACCAATAATCTATCTCGTGTGGTTTTAACCTGGTCTGTTTGGTGTATTTTTTACCATGTAACATGACCAGATATTTATATGTTCTCTCGGTGGATGATGTTTTCAATTCAACTATAGCTCGTTTACCGTCACTTATTAATAAAGTACCGGCTATTTTTAAAATCGTTCCTGTCACTTTATGCATAACATATTATATGTTTCTAACCTTTTATATTTTATCAAGACTAAAAATTGACATCCAGGCTTTGTCCCACGTGAAACTCTTCCTTGACACCAACCTCGAACACCATGCGCATCATCAATGCATCTGAAAAGTCTGTACTTCTACCCAGGTTTTGTTTCATTATATCCTTGCCAATAATAGACAACTTGCCATCCTTGTCCGCATCCTTTCTGGTTATCTGTTCCAGGTCTTGAATCAACTTCTCCTTGATTTCAATGTTATCCACACCAAAATATACTTTGTTCTCCTCAACCATCTGCGCCAGTTTGAAGTAACATTGAGATTTCAAATTATAATAGTTGTCTCCTGCAAGTGCTCGTGAACCATTCACAAACCCAGTACACCCAGGTAACTCGTCACAAAGCCCTCCACCGACTCCATCCTCATCAATCACGATATGACTACGTGGCACCGAATATGTCTCGGCTATCTCGTTTATGGTTTCTCGTATCTGTTTTATCAAACTTATATCGTATATATACGCCCTGTCAACCCTCAGACCGGACCAGAGATATATCACACATTTGTCTGAACCCTTACGGGCTACATCACAGGTTATGTACCGTTCACCATATTCAACAAAGGTGTTCGTGAACATGTTCAATATATCGTCATACTTGAACAATTTGTTCAAGTCATCGTCATATTCCCAGTTACCATATAGAAGTCGTTCTTTTGACAACTTATCTAACTTTTCAAGACTGTTTATATAGTGTTTAGACACGTTCGGGTTGTCACCGACCAAACTCTGAATAAACACACGACCCGGTAGCAATGAACCCTCTTTATATGGTTTGTAAAATTCATTATACATCCAATTTTTAGACGGGTTTGAACAAATAAGTAACTTCGGGACCAGGCCGTTCTCGTCCAGTTTATATCTAATCCTGGACATGACAATATGTTTCGCTTTCTCAGAAATCTGTGACGCCTCGTCAATGAATGCGCCAGTATACTCTGTACTACCCAGACTGTCAAAGTTAGGGTCGCTTGGGTAATGGAACAAATCTTTAAGCATAATCTCGCTACCATTCGCAAACGTTATGGTGGAACTGAGTGGATTAATATTAACTGTTCCCTGCCAACCCAGGCTATACACCAACTCAGTGAACGTTTTTAATGTTGACTCTTTAAGGTTCTTAAGTATGGCTCGACCCATGAGCCACCTAGTCCGGGGATATGTCTGGCACATATACAACAGCCACAGACAACCCAGAAAACTCTTACCTCCAGAAACACCGCCACCGAACACAATCTCGTTGGTTTCTGTGTCCATCAACACGCTCCAGGCTTTATTTTGTTTCTCTGTTAGTGTTATCTGCATCTGCTCCATCATCCGCCACCATATCAACTATTTTAGTTGGTGTGTCCCTTATCAATATTAATTGTTTCTCCACACCAATTAAAACCTTTTCTGTTGCTTTCTCTTTTATATGAAAATTTTCCAAGAACGCAGTAAACCTGTCAAGCACCCTCAACATCAAGTCCACAGACTCCCTGCGCTCTTTAATCGATGAAGACTTCGCTAACATATACTGTGCTTCTCTGAACAATCTATCAAACACCACCTGAATTTTAATTCTGGTGGCATTTATGTCCTCAGGTGGCATGTCTTCATATATATCGGTTAGGTAGTTAGATATTGTCTGCCTGCGCACGTTATACTTCTCACCTAACGCTGTCTGAGTCAACCCAATTATTTGGCCAGACTCAACCAGCTTGGTTAATTCACCCATAATATAAAACTTATCAACCAGGGCTTTCCTACCCGGTGTTATATGTTTTTCAACGGGTTTACGTGGTTTTTTCTTTTTAATTTTTGCAGGCATATTAATCATTCCCAAACAATATATTATTATGTATAATGTTTTATATATTTGTCTTGATTCCAGACACACAAAACAACATTATCATTTTTATACATTTTTAAACGTTTTAAGACACTTTTATTTTTGTTATACCTTTATAGGTTTTTATAATAATATTGTTTGTATTGGTTTAAAATCAACCAATACATCGTTTATACATTTGGTCTTGTTTTCAAATATTCTTCTATCAAATCTTGTTTATACAGACAAAACCTAACGAACCCGCTAAAATCCCCATAACATTTTAATTTGTCGTCAATGATGTCTCTTTCTTTTCCGTATAGGCTCACTTGTTTTAGTTGAACCCTTTCGAACTTTCTTCGTAATCTAACCATATTTTTCACCTCCTTCAACAAAACCGATAACAGTAGCGACTTTATAAGATTATAGCAATTATAGAGTGGTTTCCCACTTACTCTATATATAATACCTCTCATGTGAATAAGTGGGAAACCACTCTATATTTCACATAATCTTATAATTTTATTAGGCACCAAGTATATTATTATATAAATGTTACCCCACATATTAATCGAACCTCTATTTTTCGCAAACTTAAAAAACTCTCACCAATTAATAGTAACAATTTTTATCATTTTTTTTTAAAATCCCACAGACCAAAAGAATAACCATAAAAATCGTTTTTATGGTTCTCAAAATATCTCCCAACCATATAACGCCGTTATATAACTTTTATGGTTCTCAAAATATCTCCCAACCATATAACGCCGTTATATAACTTTTATGGTTCTCAAAATATCTCCCAACCATATAACGCCGTTATATAGCTTTTATGGTTCTCAAACTTGTACCATTTATGCGCCCAGGAGTAATTATACCGTACCTTAATTTTTCGTAGCAACCTAGGTACAAATATAACAAATGGTAATATGGGTGTCAAGGACACCACACCAAGAACAATATCAGTAAGACTGGCTGTAGATGTTACTGTCAAACCTCGTTGTATATCACCTAATATCATTACAAAAAACACCCACAACATATAATACATTATATAATTATATAAACTTTGTGGTATATTTACACCTTAATGACCCAGAACCCGTCTTGTATATCACACATAAACTGTTTGAACAGTCCCATGAAATCATATAGTGTCATGCTTTTTTTAACAAAACCACGCCTAGCACCAATCCAGGAATCTATATCTATCAAGAACGCATGACTCTTTGACTTAGACCCAAACCACCAAACCACGAACAAATATGACTTGTTGCGTGGGTAACGCCCAGACCACTGTAACAATTTAGTCTCCTGTGTTACCCTGTCCAGGACAAACACTGGCACCTTTGTCTTCATCGTAATCTGTTTGCACTCAATCAACACATCAAACAACTCAGTCTGCGCCAGATAATCCGCGCTGGTGCTCGTGTGAGCAAACTGGTTGACTTGTATCTTGGTTATGTGAGATGTCGGCTTAGAACGCTTAAAAGACGCCAGAAAATACTTCTCAGTTACCTGAACAGTCATATCACCGCACCAATTCACATCCCCATCCGTTTCACCGTCAACCTGTATGCCACCGATCCAGGATGGTCTCCTCTTTTTCAATGGCGACTATCCTGCATCTGTGGCAGGTATTGATACCGTATGCAAACTGCTCAAAGACATCGAAGAATGCACCACAATCGGTGCATTTCTTCTGTATAGTTTTCATCTCCTAACACCCGAACACTGTTAATGAGGCGCATCCTAGGATTGCGCCTTTTTCATCCCTGACTAGTTGGTCAGGGATTAAGAAATCGTTTCGGTCGGGGAACGCCTGCCCCACAGCCAAAGACACGATATACATCGTGCCTTCAACACTTTCGGGAATTTCAGCACTCCCGAAATGTTTGCTGTAAACAGGTATACCGTTTACAGTAAATATTTTTTTTCTGTCCTCAGACAGTCTTATACTACCCTCGGAAGGGTAGTTCACAACGACTTTATTTGTCGTTGTGTCTATAATCCCTACATTGTGGGGAGTTAAATTTATTATTTTTACATTAAACGAATGCAATTGTCCATTCTTATTTATTGTATCTTTCATATTTTATCACCTTAACATTTATTATTTGACATTTCATCAATGTCAAAGAATATTTCATTATTTTTTCTACAGGCGTAAAAGCCTGTAGTGATTAGCCAAAAATGTTTACATTTTTGACATTTTTCATTTTCCATTTTTTTTTCACCTTTTTTTTTGGGTGTTCTCACACCCTCAAATATATATTGTATTATATATTTATAAAGGTTTCGGTATTTCGTCCCATTTTGTAACCTTGAGCACCTTATTGAGCGGAGTTATGATACGACCCCAATAATAAGCCTTGTCATAATCAGACCCCAACTCGTACTCTGCAACCGATATCGCCTCTATTCGTGGCTTGGTGGACTTGACAATATATTGTATATTGTCACCGACAAAGAACTCGTGACCCTGCGCAATCAAACGCTTGACCAGGACAATATGCGCCGGAATAGGCGCATATCTTACCTCCCCGTCCTTGTTTATTTTGGGCGCGCCAGTCTTGCTGTCTATCATGGCTCGACCATACTCTCCTATAGGCTTGACAAAATTTTTGGTCATAACTAAATGTCCTGAGTCTAACGTATTTGTCTTGATTTGCTCGGCAATTAACCGAACACCCCCTAGGAAAACGTCATAGTCAAACCGGTCATATAATATGTCCTCAATCATACCACGTTGCATGGTTGATGCCAGTGGATTAGTGTCCTTCCGAATACATTCCAGACCAGTTATACTCACCTTGAAATCACCAGTAGGAACACCTGCACCGTCGACCAACTCCTCAATCGCTGCATAATTCTTCTTCATGATAGATATCATGCGATGGAACGTCTTCTCCCATTCAAACACTATCATGTGTTCTCGGATACCCATCTCCTGAGCCCAGATATCAAACTGAACCTTGAGAGCATCCTCAAGAACCTTGTGGTCTGAGCCCTTAAACATGATACTATCTGTGTCTCCCTGCACCACAACATATCCCATACCCTCAGCAAAGTGTCGTGACCGATTTATTATCTCCCTCGCAAACTGCGTCACAGCAGATGCAACATCAAAGTTATACCACCGAAAATTGACAAACGCCAAAGCACCATACAAGGAGTTAGCAATGGTTTTAATTGCTTTCTCGTACAGTTGCATCTCTCGGAACCTATCTGGGTCGGATTTAATATACTGAAACTTATCATATTTAACCTTGTCACGCTCCAAGATTAACCCACGTGCCACATCGGACACTACACCCTGAATATTATTTGAGAAATACTTCTCCCCAGATTCAACCATCTCCCCAGACCTGTACAGACTATTTGCTGGGATTACCACACACCCAGGTTCACGCCGGGATAACAATGTCGTACTACAGATGTTACACATTGCAATCGTACTCGGATAAAATGACTTGAAATCCAGTACAAACACATTATCATGAACCCCAGGATTATCACAAAATACCTCGGCACCCAATATCTTCTCCTTACGTCTCTCGGCAGATTCGTCAATGGTAGGTTTGCTGGGTGATATGACACCTCGCTCCCGACACTTATTTAACACCATGTAATCACAGACGTCTGAATTGTTCATGGTATCCTGAATCAAACAATGAGCAATCTGTGCAGCTTTTTTATGTAGCCCAAACATATTTAGTTTCTGTTCCAACTGGAACATCAACTCAACGTCCTGTTCATTGTATTTCTGAAGTAATGTATCCCCGCTGAATGACTCCACCCAGGCTCGGAATATATTCCCATTCCCTGCAGTTATACCGCCCAGTTTTCCCATATTAAGTATTTCTCGGCACACGTTATCCAGCGAATAACTCGGCAACCCCAGGACGTTCTTTTTAATTATCTCCATGTAATCCATTTTATTAATGTAATCCAGGAACAACACCGATATGTTATGTAACTCACAACGTTGGCGGATGTAGGCATCATCAAACTTCTTTCCATTCCAGGCGGAACAAATGTCGTACTGCTCAATTACCTTTTTGTGTAACAGTAACAGGTCACACTCACCAGAATATATATCGTCCAGGTTATTATTTTTCAAATACAAAACATTCCCGTCACAGTCCTTGTATGCTATACACAATATAGGCTCTCTTGCAATGATAACCCCACGGTCGTCCGATTCAAACAAGCCATCGTCCTTGGTCTCTATGTCATACATGACCCATTTCAAACCCTGCGACTCCAGGTCTAACCCAGGATTGCAGGTCAGGTATCTCTTGACCGCATTCACGTCACCCTCGTATACTGTGATACCCGCATTCTCAAGACTCCACCGCAACAAACCACGGTCTGTATTGTTGTTCAGAAATAACCCAGTGTACCCAGGAAACACTTGACTGTCCGACACATTAGAAATCCATTGATATGACTTCTCAGGTATCAAACCCACATCAGACTGGTGGATGAATATATAATTGTAAAATGGAACGCTCTCAAAATGTGTACCTTTATCATCTCGAACCTTAACCCAAATAAAAGTCTCTTCCTCCTTAGCGCTGACTATAGTCCTCATATATCCCACCCTTGTATCAAGTACACACCAGACCCACCCAGACGTATCGTGTCCTCTTCAATGGTTTTTATATACTTTTTCAATTCATCGCAATATTTTTCAGAAGTGGTGAAATCACACCGACAATATATTGCGACACTTGTTACGTGGTCGTGTTTTTTAATGCGACACCTGGGTGCGTCGCATAGTTTACCATCGTGAGATGGTATAAATGGGTGTGGTATATCAAGCATGTCAACCGCATAGAAATTGTTGTGCTCGCTCTTACCCAGATGTCTAACTGACTGTTCCTGGCGCATATACAACACCTAAAAACCAACAATTTCATAGGACAATAACTGTCCGATAATCTCGTCATATTTGTTTTGGTCGTCTGGATTGATATTGTCAATGACTTTTATTGGTACATTATAATTGTCTCGTGCGGTCATGATATCAAATATATATGACACTGCATCAGACAGTTTCAACCGAATGTAACCATTGAGAATAAATATACGCTCAAATATTGGCACATCCACAGAACAACCAGTCCGCTCCAGGGTGTATATATCGTTAGTGTCGCCACCGTGTATCATTTTTCTCATTATATTTTTGTATTTGGTCTCTGGATTTTGTTTGTCCTCAACCTTGATATCGTAGCCAGTACCACGGTTCTCAATCATAATCCGCGTAACCCACTCCCCCAGGGTTCCGACCGCACCATCGGGTGTCGCTCTGAACTCTCGAAGTTCAACCGGCATCTCATCTTCACCGGTTTTTATTCTATACAGTGTATATTTATTTTCGTTTTCCATTTTTTTCATCTCTTTTTTTTTTTTTACATACCTAAAAGGTATGTAAATATATAATGTATTATATAATATATAAAGGTTGTGGTTTAAACAACATCAGACATCAGACATCATATCCCTGACTCATCAGTGCCACTTTTCGTGCCTTGGTGTGCTCACGCAGAACCTTATGAGTGTCCTCAAAATCGTAATAGAACGCCCCCACTTTACCGGGTATCTTACGTAAGACCCTGCCCAGGCACTGAACCGTCTTTATACTCCCCAAATTAGCGCTGTAATTGACCAGGACGTCAAGGTTAGGTATATTAACACCCTTCTGGATGACACCACTCGTTGAAATTAATATGTTACCTGTTGAACTTTTAATCGTGTTTAATATATCTTCTCTATCTTTCTTTTTGGTTGTGCCGGTAATCACATAAGCATTGTCTATCATACCACTAATGATATCAACATGCTCCAATCTATCAACCATTATTAATATATTATCTTTCTTATGTTTAATTGTTATCCCACGCAACAATTCCATCCTGGAATCAGACTGTAGCACCTGCTCATATACCTCATGGTAATCACCATTCACAATGAACTGTATATTATACTTCAGAAACTTAATTTCAGGACGCACCAAATACCCGGCATTAATCAAGTCAATCGCTCGTATCTTGAAATGTGGAACTCCAAATGACTTATATAACTCCAGGCTATCGTTACCGTCTGAGTACGCCGTGCCAGTTAGACCTATCCTATACTCAGCACCTATCATACCCATTAGTTTCTGGTAACTCTTAGACCTGGCTGAATGCGCCTCGTCCACTATTACCACGTTACACTCGGATACTTTATTCAACCCAACCTTATCTTTAATCTTACACAATGTCTGGATGGATGCAATCGTGATGTCGTTCCAATCTTGCTTGCCCTCGGTCACAGTGCCCAGGTTATCCAGGCCCAACTTTTTAAATTCGTTATAGGTCTGGGCAAGTAATATGTTCCTATCCACCACAAACAACGTTTTAAAACCCAGGCGTCTTATAATCTCTGCAGCAATTACAGTCTTCCCAGCACCAGTGCAAATTTCGGTGAAACTAATCTGGTCACCTATAATGTGGTTGATTGCATCCTCTTGATATGGTCGTGACTCAACACCAACCAAACATCGTGGTGTCTTTATCTGGTTTCTGGGCAACACCCTATTATCTGTCTCAGAAATTATCAACCTCAAACCTTTATGCTCCGCAAACTGGTTCAGATACATGACCAACTCAGACTTAAGACCCAGGCTTGTTGTCTGGTTATGATACATCCGAATAATACCATCAAAACCCTTGACACCCCTGGTATTTAGGTTTTTCATAACAAAATATTTGTTGTCTATCTCATAACTAAGTTGCTCTTCAACAATATCATTGAACTCATCTGGCATCTTAGTTTCAATCCGAACCAGGTCATGGTCGTAGGACATATCAACCATCAAGAATTTATCATCGGTTATATTATCAACATAACATTTATTCTTATAACCACAAAAGAAACAACTTTTTAAGTTAGTTTTGTAAGACTCGGTCGTGGTTTTGGTGTTTTGATACGCAACCGTATCAAATATATGTTTTTCATACTCAACCAGGTCGGTCTCGCTGAACACAAAATCAATCACTTTCTGCGCCTTGGTATACACAACCATGGCCTTAGGTGGGATATAACCACAATGTTTCCAAACACCCCAACAATACCAGAGCAACTGTTCTCTGTACTGTTTCAACCCTTGGGTGTTAAACGTTGAAGTTTTCCAATCTAATATGCTTCCGTCTTCGAGGATTCCGTCTATGAGCATCTTAAATTTTAGTTTACCTTGTTGGAACAAGATAAGTTTTTCCTGTGACTTGAATTTGTAACCCAGGCTTCTTGCATAGTCCACCTGCACCCTGGCGGAATCAAGACTCATGTCAGTATCATACATTTTATATTGCGCCCAGAGAGTATCCACAGACTCGCCAGTCTCAATGCACTTATGTACAATGTTTCCAAAATTCCCCCACTTAGACTCAACAGAACCGCAGGGGTGTTTTAAAACCTTACCGTAGAAAAATCTACGCTCGCAAGATTTAAAGTCGTTGAATGAGCTAAAAGATAGGTTACCCACCCAGGATAGTTTTGTTGACATATCAAATCACATAAAAAAAAAGGTTGTGGTCTTACAGACCTGCAACCGAATTATCGTCACCCACAATCTTAATTTTAAGACTTGGAACTTCTAACACCCAGTTATGCCCAGCCGTGTCAGCACCACCTGCAACACGTTTGAATTTTACTGTCTGGTTTGCAAGTGTGAAATTGTTGTCCCTGCAATACCTAACCAGAGCATTCATCTTATAGACCAACTCCCAGTTTGATATCCTTATTCTGGACATTACCTGTTCAGACTCACCTTCGACCAGGTATTCACCAATTTCTTCCTTATTTTTATTCGTCAACCCTGAATAAAAACTCTTACCGTTGGTCTTATTAACAAAAGTCTTTCCCTCTTGTGTGTAATACCCACCAACACCAATCTTAAGTTCTGGTGTGCTCTCGCCAATGTCTGCCTTTTTAGGTAGATTAATCCAGTTTACGGTCTCCATTGTGGACTCGTCTATGACTTGTCTGCCAGACGTTACTGGTGCTTCTTGAACAGGTTCAACCCTGTCTTCAACTTTCTCGGTGTTCTTTGCGAACACGTTTATCTTTTTGTCGTTTATTTCGTTTCCCATTTTTACAACCTCTTGTTACATACCTAAAAGGTATATAAATATATATTGTATTATATTTTTATAAGCTTATGCTTTCCTAACATAATACTTCTCTATCACTCGTTTCTTGTTTCTCGCCCTTGTATTTTATACCCTCAATGTATATACCAACCACAAAAACACCGTTTATCTTTTTTGTTGTGGTTTTCTTACTCAGCCCCTCTTGTTCCAGGACATCTATAAACTCTCGCTTGGACACCTTGCGCATTTTATTGTCCCTTAAAAACTTCTGATATTGGGTGTAAAAGTCAATATACCCAACAAAACCGTTGACATCACTATCACAAAACCTGTCAATATATGCAGGTAGTGGATTTGATGCTTCAATGTATTTGTTCTTTGATTCTTCAATACTCTTGTCCTCATTAGTAAATATACCAGTACCAATCAACCTTGGTAATATCTTGGTAATCTTAACCGCCAGGTTATTATATTCATGCGCTGGTATGGTTGCAAGAACATCTTTTTTTGATTTAAATTGGTTTGGGAAATCAATAATCTTCCAGCGCCTGTAATACCCATCCGATGTATCCCCAGAACTTGGTAATGAATTTGTAGCAATCAATATCTTTGCGTAATTTACCCCACTAATTGGTGTTTTATTCTTACTCTCAAAAGTAACATCATCTTGACCGCACAATCGTTTAAGCAGTCCAGTGTTTTTTATACTGTTGAAATTGGTCTCGCCCATTTTACAAACTAACTTTTTATATAACTTAGCGCACTCAAACCTGTTAGTGATAAGCGCCTCCAGGTCTGTGTCGGTTGTGTTGTGTTCACCCACAAAATGCTTAACTAACTGCAAGTATTTACTTTTTCCATTACTTCCAGACCCTATGAAACAAAAAATGTTGTGTATTGGGTAGTCCAGGACACAACAATATGCTATAATTTCATATAAGATGTCAACATAATCCTCACCCACCCAGTCCGTGAATAGTTTATCCATGACAGGCGTATCTGTGGACACACCCATACTATGTGGTATTGGATTAGTCATGAAATATGTGTGAGTTGCATCAAATATCCGCTCGGTCTCAAAGTCAAACACCTTATCACCAAACTGTACCCAGGATTTATTAGGGTCTTTTGGTTTATTTTCTCTCCCCACCCACCGGAACGCCTCTAAGTAGTTACCTCTATGGTGCGACTTAACCGCCTCACCGTCAAATTTTAGCGTCTCGTCTATAATACGCATCACCTCAACGTTATCAACCTGGATATATTTATATGAATTTTTATCCCAGAACCAAAAGTTCTGACCCATATCATAATAAAATGGTTGCGACTCGTAGAACTTCCTGACATTATACACATAATTTTTAATGTCAAGTGAATTGTTGGTGTTATATAACACCTCAGAGATACCAGCGATCTCAAGTAATTTTTTCTTGGCCACCAAAAATGTGACCTTTTCATGTTCCATAATGAAATCAAACACCGTTCCACCCTTACCACAATGAAAACAATGCCAGAGTCCTTTCTGGTCATCCCAGGAAAAGCACGACTTGGACTCACTATCGTGACCCAGCATGCACATGGTCGGTTGGCGCTTGATATCGTACCCAAATTTAGTCATTAAATCCGATAACTTGACCGCAGATTTAATCTCGTCATTTATATTATCCGTGTCCATGACGTGTTTGTATACCTTATCTTCTGGGATAATGTCTCTCAGAATATATTTTATGTGTTCAATAGTAATATAAGAAATATCAACATCTTTCTCAACCTTATATTTGATACCAGATGGATGCGTAGAGTTAGCACCGACCACTTGTCGTCCTGCACCCAGGATGTCCAGGATACTTGACCCCGTGCTTTTGTCGGCAATCTTCATATCCTCGTTATGGTCTGTTTGATAGTATAGGTGTATCTTCCCAGAACCAGTCCGAACCGTGAACGTCTCAGGAAACTTTTTGTAATATTTATTTATAATATCCTGCGAGTCAAAGTCAATCACAACATAACCCTCCTTGACAACAATCCCATAATTACCCCCCCAGGTGGTAATCTCCTCGTTGTCAAATGGTCTCAGAATAGTGTTCCAACTTTTCTCAGCTGGAATCTTAGTCCTTGGATTCAGTTTTATATAACTGAAATCATACTTTTTTAATTTGTCTGGAATTTCTACCATATTTTCCATCTCTTTTTTATATAAGATTTATAACAGTATTAATATAAGACACTCAAATTATATAAGTGTTGTGTTATTATATAATATAAATTAATATTAATCTTATAATTATAAGATTATATGATTTATACAGTGGTTTCTCACTTATTATATATATAATATATTCTCATATATAATAAGTGAGAAACCACTGTATAAATCATATAATCTTATAATTTTAAAGAAACAATAATAAAAAAAAAGAATTAGTTGTTATAATTTTTTTAAATCAGTTTTAATTTCAATCAATAAAGTTTGAATATTGGTGAGTTGCGTCTCGATTTTGGCTCGTCCAATGTCAGTCTCTGCTTGGCGCTTATTCAAATCTTCAATCTTGTTCATAAAGTCCGTGTGCGCCTCGCTCATTTTTGTGTATCGATGCTCTAAAGATTTTTGTGAGTTCTCAATCTCTGCCTTCCAAGTAGTTAAAGCATAGGTCTGAGCCATAATAAAAAATATAACAGTAATCAGGGCAGCAACACTAATGGTTATATTATTCTTTTCTATACCATCCATCGCCTACAACTCTCTCTGCTTCAAATAATATTCAAAAATAGCAATACCAGATTCTATTATTGAACCAGCCACAACACTTGCAACGCCTAGGTCTGTTACATAAAACATCAACATAGTTGCTACCATAGTGATTATGGTTTTCTTGCGCCCTTTTATCCAAGTTAGAATATTCCAACCCGTTAAAGACATTTTTGGTTTTTCACTCATAATTAATTCACCTTTGTGCTTAAATAACCTATTCCTACACTAAGAATTATCAACCCAACACCAACCCACTCATGACCGAAAGTGTCGTTGATACCCCAGAGATACAGATGTTCCCCAAGTAAGAATGAGCCTGCGACTAAAAGTGCAGTTGCACCGACTCTAAGTCCGTAAGCGCCCTTAATCTTGCGCAATATGTAACCCTTAACATCTTGCAATCTCATATCAATTCGCCTTCTTTTTTTTATCAATGTTGGTCTGAGTTATCAGGCCATAAGACAAAAGAACATCTTCAATTTCTGTATTGGTTGTGTCTTTTAGCTCTTCATCTGTATATCCAGGGCATCTGACAGACAAAACTTTCTCAATATCAATTCTGTCAAAATTAGTTACACCGAACTTAATTGTATTTGCTTTTTGTAATTTGTCTTTCTTCATATTATAACACCTTATAATTCCTTAACCCAGAACCCCTTTATTGTTGGTGAAAAAGCGTCAAATGTCGCTCCAGATGGGATTAAACTCACTATTAATTTTGTCGGTTCGCTTGTAAATGGTGTAAATTGACTTACGCTTGGAGCATTTCCACAATCTAACCACCCACTATCTTCTGTCGCATTAGTCAATTTATATTTAATAACACTATTAGTTTTGAAATTATTAATAAATGGAACACCAATAACAGAACTACAAGTCCCTGATAGTTTTCCCGTTGGAATATTATGAGTTATTATCTTAGAAGCCCCAACATTACCATATTTAAGTTCATATACATAATGAATGTGCCACATGGTTGTGGTAACACCATTTGTATACATAACAATTCTTATACCTTCAACAGTATCATCAACAGTGAAATAAAATTCCTTTATGTTATGTCTTCCATAATTATCATAAGCATTAACTGTTTTAATTGTTGTCCAAGTTGATGATTTATATGTCTGAATATAATATGTCCCATAAGCATCCCCAGATGTCCACACACGAGCCTTAACAAATCCCACACCAATATATTTGCTTGCAAATGTCTTCCCCAAAGATGACTGATAAGGTTGTACATAAGGACCAGCATGTTCGGCATATGTTGCTAAATCATCGTCAAAAGCGTTCTCTGGGGTTGTATATGTGTTTGGGTTGTGTGTTGTGTCTCCCGTAATAGAAATAAAACCTGAACAATAAGAATCTGTTATAAAAGGTGCAGTTGTATTAGCAGTATCTACACTATTTTCTCGACCATTTGCGTTAATGTAAGCGTCTCCCCAACCATCAATATTTCCTGCACTCCAGACACCTACTCGGTCTATAAGACTCCGAATCGTGTTAAGACCATTAATTGCAAGACTTGATATTGTAAGACTTGCACCTGCACTAAAAGTATCGTTCAAGTCTGTTGGTTTAACCCTCGCAGTCGGTGTGCTCCAATCGGTCCCACCTAATGAAGTATTCTTTATACTCATATTAATCATCTCTTTATTTCATTATATATATATATGTGTGAAATTACCCACCAATCTTTTATCCACCACAAAAAAAAAAACCTAAACATTTGTTACAGTTATGGTTGTTCGAAGCCCGATAGATAACTCTTTTGACACATCTTTTGCGACTGCTGTTGACAATAATATTCTGTTGAACATATTTCCTGCACTTACTGCGTCAAACAATCCAACCTCTGCAATCGTTGAGCCGTTCCCCTCAGTCAGACCCAATGTTGATGAGAAGTCATAAGTTCCCGAACCTATGTTTTTTATTGCAACCTCGTCAAATATCTTTCGGATGATTGAAGTTTCAAGGTCAGTATCTGATATAACAGGCGTTGTAGTTCCTGTTCCGAAACCTATATGTGTCCCAGTATCAAACTCACCCAGGCTTGCCATCTTAATCGCTGTCAATATCGCACTTGTTACTACCATATATAATCAACCCTATACCAAATAATCTGTTGTAAGCCCCGCTGGAATTGCACCATCATCGTAAGCAAGAGCGAAATCTTCATCTGCTCCTGTGTCTGAAATTAAATCTCCGTCAGTCGCAAGTGTGGTCTCAGATGCGAATAATATAGTTCCGTTATTTGTAACAGTTTGAAATTTTACAAAATCTATATTAACATTAACATTAACAGTAGTGTTCAGAAAATCATATACAGTTATGTATTCGGCGTTAGAGTTGGTATCTTCAAGTTGTTTAATTCGGTCTATGGTTTCCTTCTGCCAATCGAACAAATCCTCATCAGTCTCGCCAATATCAAGTATAAGTTTCTTAGGTAACTCCAGAATAACCTCTTGTATCTTATATAACCCAGTCTTATTGTTCTTCTCGTCAGTTACATATATCATATCATCTACATTATACAACCCAATCTCAGAACTGTTTTTAATCCATTTCGCACTCTGAGAACCATCCTCAAACCGTGTCTTATATTCAATAGCCAACTTACGAGCTTCAAGCTTGGATTCTATATATTTCTTCTCGAGCATTACAGTCTTCCCAGACCCTAACTCAACCCTAACCTGTGATTTGTATGTATATGACACGACTGGGTCGGTCTTGCTCGCGTTAAACGTGATACTTTTGTCTTGAATATTAACCGTATAATCCCCAGATATGTTTTCTGTTGTTTGTGTTAGTCCTGTAATCTCAACATTTTCGGGCGTGTATGCTGTATGAAAATATGTTCCAGTTCCAGTCAATGTTTCGGTGGTTCTCTGGTCTATGACTGCACCCAATACTATAACCCTCTCAGACTTAAGCGCAATGTCGGTGTTCCAACCACCATCTAATTGGTCTTGTCCATACACTAAACTTCTTGTGCATGTCGTTCCTGCACTTAAACCCATATTGAAATTCTTAGACAGGTCTACAGTATATGTCCCACCGAATAACTCAAGTATCTGTGTCACAGCGTCAATCAACCAGGCATCTTTAAATACTATTTTTGATATGGTTATCCCAGTAACAATGGTGCTCACATAAGTAAGACCTGTATATGTTGTGATAATGTTTTCAATGATCGCCTCTGGAGATACACCCTCGTATACATCGCTGAACCGTTCTTGACCCAGTTCAACACTATAATCACCAACCTCAATTGTCTGAACTCCAGTATTATCAGTTATCTTCTGAATATACCCACCGAAGATTTGAACATTATCAAGGTCGTAATATAAAACCTCGTCGTTAAGCCCAGGTGTTGTGGTTTGTAAAACAGTAAATTTAAGCACGTTAGGTTTTCTTGAATCCTTCTTCTGAATCTTGGCACCCCAACTAAGTGACTGGTCTACGTCTAATGTCCCACCCAGTCTATATTTAAGTGTAACCATTACTGTGAACCTCCGCCGACTGAGAATGATATGTCGCCACCTAGTGAGTTAGGTTTGTCTGCATTGAAATCTAGTCTGAACCCATCAAGTAACCCAACAATGTTAGATATGTTTGCAGCGCTCGAAGTTATACTTACCGTATATAAATCTTCAAGACCATCGGTTATTAGTGTGTTCAGTAGATATGTAACCTTTTCTTGAACAGTTTTGACTGTGCTTGTATGTGTACCATTTGAAGCATCACCGACCGTGAGTCGCAACATGAAAGGTATGCTTAAATTTTTTTCTCTTCCCAGGTTAATCACTATTGCTTTCTCCGCTGGTTGGTCTGGTAGGCTTTGTTTCAGTATTTTGGATGTCATGTTATATGTTGTGGTCTTACATTCCGCCTCTTGAAGTCTGAACACTTTACTGTTTTTGTTAGTTATTTCAATACTGTACACCATCAGAACCCACCGCCCATGTTAACTTCTCGTAAAATAACCTTACCAATGTCTCTTGCGACATCATCTGTAATCAATCCACCGTTTATGGTCACGGTAATATTTGCAGGCCCACCTGAACCACCACCCAGTGCTCCGGGGTTTTTAGTTGCGATGATATAATCAGCTGGATTAGTTCGTATAATATCACCATTTGGTGTGATTATGGCATCATTTACTTTGGAACTTCCACCACCACCACCGAAGCCAATTAAAGACTTAATCTTGTCACTTATCCAATTTCCTATATTTGAAAGAACAGACATTGAAGATATAAAAATTGATTTAAATGTGTCATATATCCAAGTGCCCAAACTCTTAAGACCTTCCCAAGAAGTTTCTAAGATACTAGTTATACTATCATATATCCAAGTGCCCAAACTCTTAAGACCTTCCCAAGATTTTGTGAGCATATCAAGGAAACCATTCCATATTGCTCCTAGGAAATTAACAACATCTACAAGAACTGCTCCTAAACGATTAGTGAAATTTACCCATTTTTCAATTAAAAAAATTATAAATTTGTTTAAAGATTCAGAAAACCACACAACAAATTTCATAAATTCTTGTGATAAATATGCAAGAACCAAACCTAAGACTGCTACCAATCCAATTATTGTAGCAGTTCCAGCCCCTGCAAGTAAAGTCGGAAAAGCCAAAAACACACCAATAATCAATAAAATAGCTAGTGCAAGTCCAGAAATCAAAGATACAAAGACACCGAAAGGACTAACATCAATTTTCCCAGTCTCATCTCTACCGGCAGTTCCCTTAACTGATTCACTTCCACCCAACATTTTGTTTAAAAATTTGTATAATAATAATCCAACCTTAATAAACAAAATTAAGAAAGGTTTCAAAATAGGAAAAAGAGCCATAATAAGTAGGGAAGCAATAGCAGATAGTGGGTCAAATAACATCTTAACGCTTGACAAAAGAGAACCCAGGAGTGACCCTATAAGTCCGCCAGAGAATGCACCACCGCCAGACTTAACTTTATCGTCCTTACCCTTAGAGCCTCGGCTGAATGCTTTTCCAGCCTTAAGCGCCTCGCCACTATCAAGGCCTATCTTCCAAATCATCTCAGCCATATTGTTGTACCTTTATATTTTATTTCGAGCCCAGCATCCTACCCAGCGCCTTAAATCGTTCTTCCTCTTCAATCGCTCTTCGTCGCATACCATAATATTCTATACCGTTTACAATGTCAACGTCCACATCATCCAGGCCGATATTAAACCCCAATAATAACAGATTGGAATATTTCATCACTTGTTGTGCCTGTGGAGTAATCTTAGTTATTGTCTTGGGAGTCTTGAGTATTGCTCGCAACTCCCTGTTCAGTTTGGGTCTCCAGCTCCACCCAGGCTACCCATGACATCCTTTTCAAAATACTTTTTATATATTCTTGTTGCGTCAGCACCCTCAAGTTTGTCAAGATCTATCCCCTTGACAGTCTCCAGGCACGTTTCAATCATACCCAGGACGTCAATGTCCCCTCGGATGGATACGCTCCCATCCTTACCGAAACTTAAATCATTAATCGGGATGTGTTTCTTAGCAACCTGGTTGGCTCTCCTGAACCCCAGCCTGGACACTTCAACATCAACAGTCGTTCCGTCTATGTATTTAACTATCTCTTTCACCATTATAAATCACCAACCACAGTAACATCCAGAGCCTCATAATCGTAGGATATTGCCTTTTTTGTGGTATCCATAGTCATATCCATAGACCTTGCGAAACTTCTAGTATTTGCAAGTGTGAATATATGTGAGTTGTCTGTTCCCCTAGACATAGTAACTGTTATCGCTTCATCAGCTCTATCTTCCGTATATCCAAACTCTTGAGTGTCGTTCACTTCAACCTCGTATGAACCATTTATATCAAGTCTGTGCCGTAATACAGTTGTGATAAGTCTGCGACTTCCAGCACCAACTGCTTCAATACCTCTACCCTCATTATCGGTCACGTTCCAGTTACCAGACAAATTGAAACTGTTTAGTACAGATGGAACTTCACCAATCGTAATTGATGTGTCAAGCCAGGACATAGGAGTGCCCGTGTTTGTAGTCACACTTAACGTTTCTGTTACTTTTGACATTTTTTTTGCAATACAATTAAGTGTCATACTGATACTTTCATCCTTAGATGCGCTTATATCAAAATCTTTAACAACCAGACCGTTTAAAAGCCCAATCTTAGTCCCTTGATAGAAGAATTTTAGGGATAATGATTGTATTGTTGGGTCACTTGTGACCGTATAATCCACGGCATCATCCCTTGCTCCAAGTGCTAGTTTAAGTAAGACAGGTAAACTTGCCTTACTTACTTTAGTCTCAATCGTGACATTAGCCCAATATAAACCGTCCTCAAACATTGCATTTAAATGCCCAGCGTTTAAACTGGTTAACTTTTCTGTATTGTCTTCTTCCTTAACAGTTATTTTTTGAATGTGACCTAAGTCAACAGCTGTAAAAGGAGTTGGACTTGTTCCATAAGCAGTCTCTATTGCCCCAATATATTTATTACCTACATTACTAATACATACCATACAATCACCCTATATTATTATTATGCTGTCATGCTCCGACAGTAATCTATCAACCTTACTTTTATAACATATCTAAAAATACCCCGGAAACCATTTGATAAATCTGTTATTTCTATGTTTGGGTCTATCACATCAAAGTTAGCGTCTGGATTGACAATCTTGGTCGCCAGGACACGTCTAACCTCAACCAACACCTTGCGAGCGTGTGTGTCTACAATCTTGGTGGCCTGGGTGGTATTGCTCGGTTTGACCCGAATATCAATCTTGACAATTTCTGTAATCTGAGAGTTTGAATTTTGTCCGATACCCACAGACCCCTGGGTCGTGAGCTCGGAATATACGTAAATATAATCCTGACCAGGCGCTGGTTCTTTATCGGTCGGTTTGGTGTATATCTTAGCAATGGTTGGTGTTATAGAATCAGCGTTTGTTTTAGTATAATTAGAACTAAGTAATGTTACAATGTTATCCAGGACATTTATATCTGTTACCATACTTATCAATCTCGCAAAACCAATCAAGGTCTTAAACATACATACAAATGCGACTATTGAAATTCTGTATTATTATCTAATATATTTTTAATTTCATCTTTCCATAAATTCTTTGTAGAATCCCAGTTAGGTTTGGACTCACCAACTTGCGTAAATAGTACCGTGCTGAACTCTGGGCTGTTAAGTATTTTGAGTGCAACCATCATAGTGGCACAATCTTCAACACCACCAGATACCGTAGTCTCACCGAACACATAAGTCACTCTGACACCGTGTGGGTATAATCGCCGTACACCATTTAAAAATATAACACCGTTCTGTTTGTCCACCCAATAATCATATGCTCGACCCTCAACTTTATCAACCACCCAGTCAACCCACACACCATCCTGCCAAATTTCAATATTGGTTATGCTCTGGACACTTCGGTGGACTAGGTCAATCCGAATACCTGCACCAGACCGAAAAACTGATGTAGGTCTTGAATATTCCTTGGTTACGGTCTTGGCTTTCCAGGAATGGCTTGTAGTGCTATCAATCCTATCCTCAGCCCTATTTATGAGCCCCTCTATTACGGTTGCCGTAGGTGTACTGTTGGTATCAAAGTAACCATCTGGAAACCCCAGCATGTTCGCTACTTTGTTGGTTGTTGTATAAGTTACTACCATAAATAAGAATACACCTTTTGTTCTTATATATGTAACTGAAAATTAGAAATAGGTGATGCGCAGAAAACCACACACCACAATTAAAATATATTAATAACCCATTGCTACAAACACACCAGACTTATCTGCTGTCGTTACAATAGTTATTGCTCCACCTGCGACTGGGAATGTTTCATTTATAACTGGTTCATTTAGGTCAACTGCTGAACCAGTACCCTGCAATATACAACCTGTGCAGTTTGTCAGACCAGTTAAGATGTCTCCACCTGTTCCACCTGCGGAACTAGTGTAAGTTCCTGTTACTATCTTTTTATCTCCGAAATATGTTTGTCCTGTTATTGTATATGTAAATGCCATAATTAATTCACCTCAATGAAACCTAATTCTTTTTTAAGAAATTCAACTGCTCCGTCCATTTCCTTATCCATACTGAAATAATATCCAGATTTAGGAACTGTGACCGCTTCAACACCGTTGATGTAATACACAACTTCATCTGCCGTCTGTTTAGGATTTTTAAGTAACCTAAACTTCTTATCTTTTATCTTATCTATAATATTACTCATAATATCACCATTTTTTTTTTTTTTTTGGGTGAATCACCATATTTTAAAAATAATTTTTCAACTACATCATTTCTATATGGTAAATGTTTTTTATTTTGTATAGAGTTTATTAAAATATCTCTTGTTGGAAATTGGCTTATTATATCTTTGCTTGTTTTTTTAGATATACCCTTTGTAGTTTCTAATTCTGTAACAAAATCCATATTAAACACCCAATAAAAAAAAGAAAATAAAAAGACCTTATAAAAGGTCTCTTATCTTTCCCTGAGCATTGAACCTGTTACAGACAAGCTCGCCAGCCATGTAGTACATACCCTCTTTACCTAACTTACCAGCCTCAAAGAAGTTGGAAGTTTCAAAGTATTGTACTGGTTGTTTAACGCCTATATGTATATATTCTGTGTTTAGGAAGTAAATTCGGCTCTTTGTGTCTTTTGTAACATCTTTATCTCGTATGACAGGAATGCCATCAAAGGATGCAACTCGTAGACCAACATCGTTCCCTGCCGCTGTCTGAATACCACCATCGCCAACTGATATGTTAACTCGTTCGTTTACATATCGTGTCTGAGTGTTAACCAGAGCATCTAGGTCTCGTGCAGTGTCAAACCCTGTTATGATAACATTTGGTCTTGCGCCTGAGTTTTCTTCAATAGAATCTATTGCAGTCCTAACCAATGCTTCTGTTATAGCTCGGTCTACACCACTTGCATGTGAAACGTAAGCGTCGTAAGCTGTGGATGCACTTCGGTCAAAACCATATATGTCAGCATCTCCTGCTGTCAATAAAGCTGATTCCTCAGATTGCCCAGAACATACTCGGTCTATGGACTCAATGTTATTTCCTGCGACTGTATCTGCATCACCGTGCAACATTTTGTTTATATGGTTTGCGAACTCTTTCGCCATATATTGTTTTACATGGTCGAAACCGATAGTGTCGTCGTTACCATCATCTAAAAGCTGTTGTCGGTTTGACATATCAAAAGTCTTACTAACTTCTTTCAATGATATTGCTGCAAGCGCCCAGGTTGGTTTAACTGTTTCTGGAAGTGCTGCATTTTCTGCCACGCCACCAGTTCCCAGTGTGCTAGACCTTGCTGTGATAACTCTGAACCCTGTGTTTGCAAGTGGTTTCTTAGGTAGAACGCCCCAAGTTCGTGCCTCGTTATTAAGTAATTCCCAGACCGCTTCACCGTATACACGGTTATATACACCAGTAGTTGAACTTATCACAGGTGCGTCTGCTTTCATTACAGCCTGTGCGATGTCACTATCTATGCTGCCATAATATGCTTCTTTCATATCTTCTATTGTGTTGAATTTAACCATTTAAATCGCCCTCATTTGACTTCCTAAACTTGCAAAATCTATCTTGCCAGACTTAGCCATGTCTTGTAAACTCTTTCTAACATCTGTAATCTTGTTAGTCTTTTTAATCTCAGCCGGTCTTGATGTCATTATTGTTTTTGTGACCATTGACTTTTTAAGGTCTGAAATTTCTTTTTTCATAACATCCATTTCAGTTGCTAGTTTTGTGACATCATCATCTGGTTTGTCTTCCTCAGTTGCATCGTCTGCCTTTTCTTCTTCCTCAGCGGATGTTTCCACATCTTCGGCTTCTGGGTCTTCGGCTTTCTCTGTCTCAACCACATCCTCGACTGGTGTGTCACCCTCTGGAGCCCCAGACAACTTTCCCTCAAGCATTGTAATCTTATCAATGATTGAAGTAATCATGTTCTCTAGAGCGGATATTTTAGATTCAACATCTACAATTGGTTTGTCTTCCATCATAGGTGTTTCGTCCGCCTTAACTACATTCTTTTTTGCCATAACATTAACCTCGGTAAAGGTTGCTTCTTGATTACCTGTGTGGTCTACCAGACTGAACTCGTAACCTATCAGGTCTCTCAAATAAGTACCTTCTTTTGTTTTTTCTCTGTTAAATGATTTACCACCTATTGATAAACCCTCAAATTCTCCTTTCTTGATACCTTCCCAGACCGTGTCATCTTCCGTATAATGTTTGTATATTATACCTGTAATGAGTACCCCTTTTCTACCGTTCTTTTCTGATCGTTGCCAGTTTAAACCTTTGCCGACATTACGATTTGTGTGCATGAACTGTATAGGCGCTCCTCTATCCATCCAGATATCCATTATTTTATATATTTCTTCGGCTGGTATAATCTCGTCAGCTCTGTCCAATACCTCAACCGACCCCCAACATTCAAATTTACGCATTTCGTTATCGTTGATTTGGTTGAAACCAAAGGACTTTAAAAGTATTTTTTCGTCTGCTACCATATCAAATCGCCATAATTTTATTTCTAACCATTTCAACTGCAGGACTTAAAAAAGGTCGTGGTTCTTGCCCGTTCTTTTTAATGTTCTTTACAATGAAATAAGCTACAGTATTTATGTTTTTTTCTCCTTTTACAAAACCTTTTCTTCTTAGCCAAGCTTTTATGGTTTCAATAGGAACGTCATCGCCCGGCAACCTCCCAAATTCAATAGTGTCGGCATAAGGCACGGGGTAAACTATGGATTTTTCAAGAAATCCTCTGTTGATGTTACCGCTCTTAAGCAGAGTCCCCTCGTCAACTATACGTTTACTAATTATAATTTCCTGAGAATTAGCAAATATTTCATCCACAATCTCGTCTAGTTTTTTATCTATGAAAGTTAACATTTCTTTATCATTGATGTTAATAGAAAAATCTACCATACACTAACCAGTGATGTCTGGACTTATATATGTAACTATTTGAAATATATGGCAATGTCTTGAATCTTCTCGCCGTCACCCATACCGGAAACCACAATAAACAATGACCCCATAACGTAATAATTGTCTATATGCGTCTGCTCCTGTGACACAGAAACGATGTTCTTGGGATAAAACCGTGTGACCACACCAGTTAAGTAATCGTCACATAAAACCTCGCCGTCCATAGATGTGATGGTTATCTTGACATTAGGCAATGCAACCCCAGAAAACACCACAACCTTGACAACCTCGCCATTAATGTTGTCTAGGTCTCCCTCTATATTCTCGCTAATCTCTCCAGTTGTATATACATTTGTCATATAATATCACCTATTTATATTTACTCTCTTGCTCATACTTGCATCTTTAACTTTTTGAAGTGTTATTGTCCAGTCTACTCTATCTTCAATATTCATCGTAGTCTTATATGTTTTATATCCAGACTTCTTAATCTCCAAAGTAAAAGGATTGTAATCTACATATGTCGAATATCCATTTGAAACTAAGGTTATCGGTGTTAAATCTGCAAATTGAATATATGGGATTATTATGTATCTACTAGCAGGGGCAACGTGTGTAACCGCTACTTCAAAATGAGGAGCAACATATATTTCGGTTGCATTGTTGCCCTTATAAATATTTCTTCGTTGTCCAATTCCTTGATTTGCAGTTATAAATACCTCCTTATTGTGCCATTGACTTGTAGACCAATTTTTGCTCAAGTCTTTTACCTTATCCAAATAACCGTTAGTTACGGTTCCATATTCTTCGGTGGGATAACCATCTTCAGTTGTATCTTGTTGGAAAACTATTGTATCATTTTTATTTTTTACAGTCACAGTAGCTCCCTCAATCCCGTTATTTTTTTCATCTATTACTTTTAACAATAACGAAAACCATAATTTTACGTGGATGTCGGTAGCGTTTGGTACGGTCCAATAAGCCCGTCTCTCTTTCAATATATTTTTATTGTAAATACAATCAATGTGATTTTCTACCCAACCATTAACCGTTATCGCATACGGATTACTCATATAATTGCTACATTTTGAATAATTGTTGTTGTGGAAATAATTATTGAAATTGTCAGGATACACAGCAGACATCCCCCTGACAGCTAGCGCCCCAAAAAATGTACAACCCGCAATGATTGCACCACCCGATTCTGTGTGTGCAAATGCGATTTTACAACCAATTACAGCATTCTGTGGTGCTGTAAACCACGTATTTCTGAAATTGTCAAAAAAGACGTCATATATTTTTTGCCCGTTTAACTGTCCTATACCACCGCCCCAATGCCCGTGAAATATTGACGAGCCGGTCATATGCACGTGTTTTATTTGCGTATTAAAAAGATTACTGTTTCCCCCGATAATTAAAGTCTTTGGTAATGAAGAATTATAAACATTGAAAATATATATACTCCCCGCATACACTTTGTCACCCATATATTGTAATCCGGATAATGTTACAGCTGATGACGAACTGTGTATATCATTGTTTTTTAAAAATTGTATTGTTTCGTTTTGTGTGCTGAAATAATTGTTGGCATTAAAAGTCAATCCACAACCAACACTGTAACATCTTTCATTTTTTGATATTACGCCCCAACCACCTGTCACACTTGCGTTATATATATCATCCATTGTGCAAGGTGCATCTACCGTGAAACCATCAACAACAATATTATTTACATTTGCATATAATATACCGGTTTGTTTTCCACCTTCGGTTAATGTTGTCATTGATACAATTCTACACCTAACGAACCATTCGTACCATCTTGTAGTGCTATTTGGGTTAAAAAAATTCTCCCAATCCTCTGGCATATCCCAGCGGATAGTATTAACACCGATAGTAGTAAATCCGTTTGTATTATCTACCACACCTGTTAATGCGTGCCAGGTTGGATTATAATACCCAGTTCCTCGTTTGGCATATTCCCAAACAAGAACAACACCAGTACCAATTAAAGCAGTCCCAACATTGAAATTAAGACCAGAATATTTCCCGCTAATATTAGATAGGGATATGACTAAACAGTCGCCAACTTGTGCAGTATCAGGAAAGAAATCAATATTCAGGTAACCTAAATTTAAACTATAACTATCTACACTCAAATCATAAAAAAAGCTTGCTGTTATTCTGTTCGCGTATTCGTATGTTATTGTCCCTACCATAATAACTCACCTAGCAAAAAAATTATTTCGTCTTTTTGTTGTTTTAATTGTATCTGCCTACCTATTTTTGAATCATTTAAAACCATTATTTCATCTGGTTCTTGATTCACAACAGCCAACTGATTATTTAATTCTGTTAGTTGTTCATTAAGTTCATCAATAGACACAACATTAATTGGGTCTGGGTTCGCACTTTTTGCATATACTCCACCGTTATCATCACTAATCTTTATCCAAACCATATGGCATCAATCTACATACTTATAACATTTTCCGTTGTACAAAAACATATCATAATCATCTACATATACAGGATTTTCTGTTTTCTTAATCATAAAATTTATATCTGTAGAAGTTAGATATGACTCGCTTCTATAATAATTCTTAAATTCTGTTAATACACTCATAACATCACTTCAACTTTTTAATTAAACTATCCTTCATTTTGATGTCTATAATATCATAAGACCACAAAATATTAACTGCTTTAATAACATTGTAATCCTTTTGTATTTTGTCTGTAATCTTCACGTTACTTCATCTCCAACGCATTTATAATTTTTCCAGACGTTCCACACACCGCATATAAACCACTCTCGCAATCTATGGCATCTTTACCACCCGCTGGGATTAATATCCCTGTTGTTGTGGTTACATTACTTGCACCATAAAACACGTCTGTGTCGCTCACATTATAGATTATAATTGTTCTACGACCAACTTGTTCAATTGTCGGAATTAAATAAGCAATGTTTAGTGTTGTTAAGGTTACTGCTGTTGTAACCATTGTTGCCAAAGCATTTGTATTGGTTATAAGTGTATCTTGTTTCGCAGATGTTGCTTTCCCAGTAGTATCACAAGCAGTTATCTTTCCATCAATACTTGTAGTATCACCAGCAATTGTTGATAATGATGTGTTAGATGTGTCTTGTTTTTCTTCTGTTGATGCATTAGTTGGTAAATCAACTTTAAACTTATTACTTAGATAATTAAATGTTCTTTGGAATATATCTTCGTGTCTAGAACTAATTGTAAAATCATCTGTTATGGGTTCAACAGTTAAATCTTGTGCTGAATAACCAGTAGTAGTATTAACAGTAACAGTAGCGTTCTTATATTTCTTAACACTATCTCCAAGTATATAAGCTTCAATTAATATTGGGTCTCCGTTCCGATAACCTTTATAATTTGCTAAATCTATTACATATTCACCGTTAGTGTCCGTAGATGTAGAACGAGTTTCATTTAAACGTTTATTTGTAACACGGATTGTTGCAGATGCAAGTACAAAAGTACCATCTACATCGTAAATTGTTCCAGAAATTGTGTATGGTGTAGCGACCAATATAGTCACCTCATACGTCTGCTTGGATTAATGCTCGCATTGTATTTGCAGAAGGCACAATACATAAACCTTGAACCTTTATAGGAATTACAAAATTAAAAGGTACTGAACTTGAAGCAACAACCCTAATATCCATAATCTCTAAATCATTAGTTCTATCATAAAATTTCATGTATCCTACAGCAGCAGCTGCATTTGTTACAATACCAGATAAGAGTTTCGTATCAAAATAAGCATGACTTGGACCAAACATTAAATATAAATTTTTAGTTTCTGAACCACCAACAGTATCAGAAGCACTTGTTGTTGTACGATAATCTATTGACTCGTTACCAAAATAAGCCGATATAAATATTACATCACCAGAATTATAACCAGATGATAGGTTAGCTAAATCTAATGAATATTCGCCAGAGGAATTTGTTGTTACGGTTACAGTCTCAGTAGTTCTTTGATTATATGCGATAACAGTAGCTGAAGCTTTTACTGTACTAGTATCAATTTCATATACTACTCCAGATATAGGGTATGGACTTGCTGGCATAAAATCACTTTAATTGGTATTCTTTGCTAATTACATATTTATCATTAACATATACTGGAATAATCTCACCATAACCGTGTGTAATAGGAGACCTATGTACTCTATATATGGAATGTAAATAATCACGACCATAATGTCTATGACTTTTTACACTAAATTTAAGTTTACCGTCTTTATCTTTATAAATACTAAGACCGATACCAGTTCCTACTAATAGACCTAATACCATTTCTATGATACTATCTAATATTCCTTTATCTGGTAATTCTGTATCTTCACAGATTACTTTTTCTTCACATACTATTGGTTTAGGACAAGTTGTATCTTTACATTCTGTAACTGGACAGTTTTGTGTTGGACATTCACCAGTCATATCTACCTTAGTTATAGGTATTAGACCACCATTAAATGTTATTTTAGTTGTAACTTCGCCAACTATAATTTCAAATCTATCGCCTTCAACAGCTTTTAATACTGTGTTAGACCAATCAATTAGATATTCACCGTTACCATTAGTTGTTCCAATGACTCGTTCATTAGTTCTTACGTTAGTAATAACTACATTTAAATTTGATACTGGAACACTGTAAGCTGAGACTTTTACAACGATAGGCATTGGATTAAATACTGCTAAAGCTGGTGCTGTAAATAATGAAAATATCATTATTAATGTTATAAATTTAAGACCTAGCGATACCCATTGTTGTCGTTCCATTTACGTTCACCCATACTCCATATCCTTTTGGTACTTCTTTTGCACTATTAATTGATAACGCACAAGGGTGTGATATATATCTACTACCACTTGAAGCACTCATATCAACAAAAGTTGCATAACTCATTGTTACTGTTGCATTATCTAAAGTCATACCACATATCTGTCCTAGAGTATTTGTAGTTGAATTTTGTAATGCTATCTGATTCCAACCAGATATAATTGTTATATTTTTAGTAGGTACATCTGGAATCCAATTTCGTAATAGACTTGCAGTTGCATTTGAATATACATAAACAGCATCACCGTCTGTGACTGCTGTTGCATTATTAGTAATTGCACCTTCTATATATGTTGTATATGTATGTAATGCATTTGAATATATTGATGTTGAGGTTATTGTACCACTTAAATCAGCTACACCTTTTAAAGTAGTAGTTTTATCTGCTAATATTAAATTCCAACCATCATAAATTATAGTTTTAGTCCAGTTAGTTGAATTTACCTCAACAGCTGTGTTTCCTAGTGAGTCATTTGTACCAACAACGATTTTGAATGTACCAGTCGTGTCAATATCAGCACCAGTTAAGTCAATGGAACATAGTTTACTTACTACAGAACCACCCACAGTTGATACTAAAGTTGTAGTATCATCAAATATTTTAGCCCAACAAGCACTTACTATATTAGTTTCAGTAATTGTTGAGTTTACTCTTGCAGACATTCCCGTAGCAGTTGAGTAATTATAAATAGTTAAAGCACCTATACTTGGCACAGTTGTATCTACGATTACAGTATGATATGTTGCTTGTGTACATGAATGTTCTATATCACAAACCACACCAGTCCAGTTATAATAACCATCGGCTAGTACACCTGTATTAATTGTGAAAGCAACACCACTTGTTACATCGGTAGTATTAGTAGTATTTATGCCCCATGTTCCAGAGAAATTACCCCAGATAGAAGCGTTAAGTAATGTTGTATTAGATACACCAGTAAAAGTCATTGCTGGTGTAGTATTAGTAGTATAATAAGGGTCGTCTGTTGGAGATGAAATAGTCATAGAACTAATAGTTCCTAATGCTACGGAACTGAATAATATGAATACCAAAAACAGTGCTATATATTTTTTTAACATGTGACCAACCTATTATTTGTTAATACCCTTTTTATAAGTTCTTTAATTGTTTTAGTATATTGTCAGCTCGTTTATGTCCAATACCACTAATAGCAACTAAATCCTCTTTGTTTGCTTTAATTTTCATGTTAACGATTGTTTCATATTTAGTTGCTAAAATTCCGTCTAGTTCACTATCTATGCCTTTTAAAACTGTAAAGTCCGATGTTATTTGTTCTGTAACTGGTAATTTGTATTTAGAAGAACTAACTAAACCATGATTTTCACCACGCCAAGCATCTTTATCATCTATTTCAACGTCATTTCCAGATTCAACGTGAATCCATCTAAGTGAAGGCCTATTATATTTACCAACAGTTATAGGAATACCTACAGATATCATTTTTTTAGTCGGGTTTACAAGTTTCATCAAATCGCCTTTATCATTTAAATACTACCAAATATGATACATTCTATATCATCATTGTTAGTTCCAGTTACTGTTATTGTTGTTCCACTTATTGTGTATGTTGCACCATTAATACCTCTAGCAACAATTATTGCAGAAAAAATTTCACTAAGACCATGTTCTACTGTTGTGATTGTTGAAGTTGTACCAGTTAGTTTAGCTTTTAATACAACCATTCCTAATACACCAGTTACTTCTTTTTTAACTATATTGTCAATTACTGCCATTTAGATTACCTCATAAAATTGGTATTAGGGAATTAACCCTATTTACCATTTACCAAATACTATAGCCATACCAGCACCAGTACCAACTGAAAAAGTTATCGTTTCAGCAGACTGAGATGCTGGGTCGTTTATACCAGCAGAAGTTTTTGAGATTATCATGTCAATCTCATTAAACTCGCCAGTTGCATCTAGAGTATCTCCAGCATAAGCTTTAGTGTAACGGTATACCCACGCATACTCACTACCTAATTCCAATCTTTTTTTAGTTATACTTGTTACAGAAGTCATTTAATATCACCTATAATTTAAGCACACCCATATATCCTATAACAACGTGTTTCATCTACGATAATCATAGTAAGATATGATTTTATCATAAATTTATAGGAATCAGATGTTTTTGCTAATTCTTCAAATACAGCGTCTTGTAAAACTCTCATTTGAATGTTTGCACCACCCATACCAGAACTTGTATCTAGTATAAGCATTTCTCTACCAGAACCAGATGTTGGCATGAATAAATCTGGCATTATTGGTACACCCTCATAAAGAATGTTCTCAATACCAAAGTTTACTGTAGCTGTAGGTGCTGGGTATCTTAAGACATCAAAGATAAGACCTTTAACATCAGATAGCGTTTTGTAATCAGTTACACAAATTGTTGGTCTTCCATAAGCTTCACGAATAGTTCTGAAAGCATCAGTTATATTCTGTAGACTTATTTTTGCACCAGATTTGTTTGTTGTGTTAGTTGTAATACCATTAATCAAACCAGTAAAACCTCGTACATCAGTTACACTACCATCATAATCATCAACAGTTGGATTACCATTAATAATCAAATTCTCTTCAAGTTCTTTCAAAGCTTGATACTCAGAAGGAATCATTAAATTAAGTGCGTCTTTCCATTGCTGTGCAGATGCAACTTGCATTGGACCAGATACTTCACCAACTGCATAGATGTAACTCATCTTTTGTGCAGAACGTGCATATGTAGCCGTACTTGAATTTAAACCACCCATTTCACCATTAACAACTGCTGTTGCTGGTGCAGTCATAGTAATGTAATCAGCGAATAATCCTTTATTAGTCATTCTAGGAATTATACCCGATGCTAAAGGAGTATCTCGTTTAGTCAAGTCATAAAGAACTGGGTCAACTATTGTTGGTAACAATACTGGTATACTACCACTTGTACCAGAATATGTTGTTCCAGTAGCCATCAAAGGACTTGATGTAGTAAGAGCAGATTTTATTTCTAGTCTCTTATCAATTTGTAAACTTTTAACTTCTGTTATTGGTGTGTGAAGATATACTGTCTTATCTGGTGTGTCACCAAATGAAGATGTATATGATACTTCTCCGTTAACGGAATTTATAGAATCTATACCTGTATTCATAATAATCACTCTATTTCATTTTTGCTTCAACTATCATATCAACAAAACTTTTTGGTTCAGATTTAACTTCAAGTTGTGGTGAAGCATCTACCAATGGTTTCTGTTTATCAACAGCTGATACTGCTTCTGCTATCATAGATTTAATTTCGTCTTTTGAAATTTTATCTTCTTTAACAGTAGTTTCAATCTTTGATTTTATCTCTGAAAGTTCTTTATCTTTAGAAGCTAGTTCTAATTTAAGAGTTTCAAGTTGTGATTTGATTTCGTCTAGATCAGAATCAGTCATAACTTCTGGAGTTTCAACTGTAGGTTCTGGTGTGACGATACCATCATCTACAACACCGTTTTCGTCTTCGTTGGACATATCATCTACCTCAATTTTAGATTTCACAAAGAAATCTGTGATTTTACAAGCTTCACATGCGGGTTTGCCAGTTAAAGCAACACCACCTAGTTGTATCTTGTTTAGTACTCTTATATTTTTACCATTTATGTTAGTGTTTATGTATTCTTTAGGTTTAAATTCCATTGAAAATGCATCAATGAAACCATCTTGGATTGAACCCCAAAGATTTTTAAATTCAGTATGGTGTTTGTTTAATTGTACTCGTATAAATAAGTTTTTGGATTTTATCTCAGCACTAATGATTTTTGCTTTAGGAACTATTGTGTTATCGCCTTTGAAATATTGTTCGTGTTCTTCATTACCTTTCAATGCACCGGAAAAGTTAGAATCTACATTCCTACCATTAATTTGCTGTGCCATATCTTGTATACATTCTTCAGTAACCATATCATTTACTGAATCTAGATAATTAGCAACTTCTAAAATACCTTCAACATAATGATTCCCATTATCGGATTTAAATTCAAATGTATTTGGATATACTTTGATTTTTTTGAAGTCCATAGATTTATCACTTTTTATCTTACTATTATTAAAATTGAATTACTTATTAAAAGTTATTCATATTTTTTGTTCGTTGTTTAACATATTCTTGAAATGGACCGTCTGATTTGACTTGAACATTCTTATCTTGTTTAACTTTATCTTGTGCGAGTTTATCTGTACTTTCAGTTAGCATTTGATGATTATTAAGTTGATTTTGACGATTTGTACTATTACCTTGCATTATAATTTTTTCTTTATGTTCTTCAACGTCAGTATCAATCAAACCCATTTCATGTAATAATTTATCTTTAGTAAGCCGTAAATCATATCGTGCAAGAATATCTTGGTTTTTAGTTAAAGTGTCAGCTCTCATCATAGCGATTTGAGTTTCTCGCACTTCATCTTGTTTATACGTTCTATTAAATCGTAATGTGACTTTATACTCATCTAGTAACTGAGAATTTATCATATCCTCATAAATATTTTGAATATGTCCTACCTTCCTATAATAACCTTCGGTTGATGTATTACTTCCAGTCACACCAGTACCGACCAATAAATCACTTAGACGTGAACTAGGAATACTCCAGACCATAACCATTAATTGAGTTAGATATCTAGCAAGTTCTCTGAACTCCATATCGTGGTCCATTTTATTTAGTTCTTTGACTTCAACTTTTCCAGTTAAAACTAGATTTTTATACTTATGAGTGATGTTAGCATATTGTTGAATAGCTTTCTTCATTTCCTTGTAATCGTTATCGGATGAGTTTGCATCTTCCATTATGAACATATAATTTGGTACGCCACCTTTCCTAAAATAATATCTGGTATAATCACGGATATCATCTAAAACGTCCATAATAGTTAAAAGAGATTGTGTTGGGGAATATCCATAGACTTTACCGTTAATACGCATTAATCTAAAGTGAACTATCTGTTCTGGAGTGAACATAACACTCTCAGCACTATTCATTGGTCTCTGGATATAATGTTGTACGTCTCCATATTTATTAGCAGTAATCTTTATTGTTGATGATGGAATATCAATAAACTGTCGTGTGGAAAATAGGTCTTCCTCAGTTGATTTTATAACTAGTTCGGTTAAATCCGAAATGGATTTCTGTTCATAACCATTATGACGTTTCTTAATAACCCTTGTTAGACTTTTACGGAAATCTGATTTTGTAAATGAATCTTTCCAAATATAACCGTCCCCAGTTAAAAGTGTATCTATTAAAACTGAATGTAAGATTTCTTTAGCATGGTTATCACTTAGGAATTTCTCAGCACGTTGTACGTTATTACGACCACCTTCAAGTCTCCAACCGTCACTTATAATGTCGTCAACGATTGCAGTTAAGATTGCTTGTAATTCTGGTGATGCCTTGAAATATGCCCAAAGAGTATCGTAATCAACTTCGGGGCCTCTACCGTATGGTGTAGCTATGACTGGTGACGGATTTTCGTTTGATAACGGAAAAGAATTAGAAACGGATTTTATTTCTGTTGTATTGCTTATTAACACGTTATCATTAAATGATTTCAAACTATTAGTAAATGAATCATATACTTTTCTCAAATAAGGATTATTATTGCTATTCATAACCATACGCCTATTATTATATCATTTTGCTTATTATAAGTTATTGAAAATGTATGAAACCACATCTTTCACATTTCAATCGTTTACGGTCTTTTAAATCGTTACGCTTTAGATTTTTTATTCTTACGACACCACACGAATCACATTGAATTTTTCCAGAGACTAACGTTACGTCCTTTTTACCGTTATCCCAACCCCAACTACGTTTCATTAAACCATTACAGGGTATGTAGTTTTTACAAGCATTACAATTTAATAACGCATCTTCAACGGTTAAAATCTTAGTATGCTTAAAAATACATAACTTTTCACCGTTTGCCCGATTAATACAATTTTTACAACCTATAAGTACCACCTAAATAACGTGATGTGGGTTTGAACCACAGAACTTCGGATTATGAGTCCGATGAAATAACCAAGCTATTCTATCATGTTTTAACACACATCAAAACTATATGAACTCTTTTTTGAATATGACGCCTCTAAAGCCATACCAAGACTCATTACACAATCATCTTTATTACCGACACCCTCATAAGTCTCTTTCAATACCCTACCCATTAAATCCTTACGAACAACTTTTGAGAAACTGCGGAGTTCATTTATCAATATCTCGTTATCCAATAAAATTAAAGTTCCAGTACTTAACGCAGACTGGATATTAGCTATTAATAGTTCTTTATTTGCTTGGGTTGTAATAAATCCTTTCATTACACTTTTTGTCTCTTGCATTTCCGTTAACGTTCTAACTAGACCTTTACTGAGTCCGTTCTCTTCAATTACAATCTGACGGAAGTTAAATATCTTATGAAGCTTAACAATACGTTCAATCTGTCTTTCAGTCTTCATTCCTTGATATCGTTCCAGTTTGACTATATATTGTGTTCCTTCAGGATTTACACCAATTATCGTGTATACTGAGAAATCTGCTTTAGATTGGTCTGCAAGTGCGATATCACCACCCATATAATAAATCCAACCATCTCTAGGTTTATTTTGTATCTCAACGTGACGATTCTCTAACAAGTTCTCAGTAAAGATACTAGAACCACCAGCCAGCGGATTACACATATATTCCCTATCAAAACGTAAGCCACCCATTAATGCACGAGTAGCTTTCAAGTTATCTAGAGACCCAAATTGTGGGTGGTCTTTCCATAACGGTGCTATCCATTTACCGTTTTTATCCGTTATAGCCGCTTGCCATCGTCCACCGACCGGAGTAAGTCGTGCTTTTTTTAGGACTTCTTTAATTTCCTTTGAAGGGTATTGTAAATCGTTAAGTAAGTCATCTGTAGTCATCGGTGTACCTACAAGGACTATCTGACCTCTACCCATGTCACTCGCCGGGAAAATAACGTTCCAGAATAAATCTTTTACTTGGTCTTGCGTATATTTCTCGTCTCTAAGAATATCATCACAAATTGTGAAATTAGGACGTACACCACGACTTGTAGGTTTTAATGGTTTTACGAATGCCATATTACCAGTCACGGTTTCTAACTGTCTCGTGTTCCATTTCATATCCGTTCCCTCTGGACGGAGGTTTTTAAAAAAGGGGTTATTCATTATGATGTCGTGGACTTGTTTTAAGTTACTCTCAGTCTGTTCACGACTTGCACTAAACATTGCTATCTTACATTTCTTCTCACGCCAGAGTCGCCAGAGAACGTAACCAACTGAAACGTTTGTGGTTTTACCGAAACCACGAGGTAAGATTAAATAAACGATTTGACCAGAGAAAAGGTAATTAGTCATGTCAACGTGGAATGGTGCGAACTTAATATCAAAAACGCCTTCAATGAAAACTTGAAGACTAAAATATGCTTTCTGACGAAATAATGCCTCATCAATCGGTGTTGCAAAGTTCATCATTTTTTCCCAACACCATGTATCGTAACTGAGTATCATTTATCGTTATCTTCTTTTCATGAACTAAATCCTCTAGGAATTTCTGTGAAGCAACATTGAACTCGCTAGTCATCATAATAGAACGCATGTCATAAGTGATACTGACAGCACTTTTTAACATATCAAGCTTTTCCATAGCAGTTCGTAACTGACTATGGAACTCTCGTATAGAAATCATTAATTCTCGTGAATATGTGTCGGGGTCGGCATAGTACCGTTCAATTAACTTTCGGTTGATGCCGTGCAACCATTCAAACTCTTCGGCAACACGATTACTGGAATCTAGGATAGTTTGGACTTGTTCTTGTTGCTGGGTTGTAGTCTTTGAGATTTTATGGATATTCTTTTTCCATGTACCTAAAGTGACAAGGGTTGGGATTTTCTCAAAACCATCTTTTCGCAAAGCGTTACGGATGTACGCAGCTTTATGACCTTCAGCGATATATTTTAAAGAACGCATTTTAATGTCGTTAGAATAAGGTTCAAAAACCGTTGCATACTTGGAATCTTTAAGACGGACTTTATCTGATTTTTCTTGTCGGATTCTGGCAGCTTCAGTATTATCAGAAACTTCTACCATAAATGGATTTATGTTTTCTTACTTTATAAATCTTTTGATGTTACAAGGTAGGGCTAACATATTCCCGACGTTAGGAAAACGATTATAAGAACGTTTTATAATTCTCGCCACAACGAAGACAACCACAAGAACCAGTACAAGTCGGTCCAACACAGTCTTCGTTCAAGTGACAAGTACAATTACTAGTCGCTATTACTTTCTCGGGAATGTCGTCTGGCATAATGTGTCACCTTGTTTCCTATCTACAAGTTGGTACTTTAACTCAAACAACAACAAACTCAAACAAAAGAGGAAGATTATAGTAAAGAGGAGTTCTAGTATCATACAAGTCGCCTGTGATTAGGACCTTGGAGTGATGTGTTCACACCCCTACAGTCTTACGAACAACCCTCAAAGACCAGAGGTATCGTCAAAAAGATATTACATTTTTCAATTATTAAAAGTTTCGGTGTTATTTAGATATCGTTGCATATACTTTTAAATAGATGAAAATGTATTAAATTAAGTGGTAGGATACGCTTTAATACCTTTTTCTTATCCTACCAACCCCCTATTTATACACAGTTGTCACTTTTAAAACGGACAACTTAGGTCGGAAAATTGCCGATAACGAAAATGCATAAAAACCTCGGGGAAATTAAAGTACAAAAAAATCTGAAAAAAAACGAAACGATATCGGGGGGGTGTCATCAATATTCAGTAAAAATGGCGAGAAAATTATTTGGATACCTATTATACCCCCTACCCTTAAAGTTAGGCACTATACCCCCCCCTTGTTACTACTATATAATGACATATGCATATCTCACTATATTAATATATAAGTATAAAACTATAAAACTAGTACAATAGTGAAACAAGACCGATAACTATATAAAGCAGCCTGAACAATATATATTATAAACCAATAGGGGTTTATGAGGGGGTTAGAGTCATACAGTACTAGCTAAGGCTATGATGTACTTTATTATGGCTCCGCTCGTGGTAGGCAGTTGACGTAAACAGCGTCAGCTCACAACATCGTATAGCACGGTGAACTTTAGGGATTGACTATTTTGACAAACATATGTATATAAATGGAACGCGGAAGCCTACTCCGTATCGTTACTGTCAAGTATGTTATGATGTCATAGGTCGGCTCGTCATTATCCTTAGATACAAGTATTTAAGGGGGTTTTGGGGGGGGTTAATACCCCCCTTTATATTTAGATAGCTCAGAGTGGTATACTGCTCTGAGTCTACATATAACACGTTTTTTATTAAGGGTTTAATATCCCCTCTATAAAGCGTGTGATTTTGAAAAGTAATTTTATAAGATTTATAATTACTTTGAAAGGTCTTGTATGTATTATCAAGGCGTATTTGTTTTATAATACCCTTGTGAAATTAGATAAATATAAATTCTAGTCTTTAATAGACTAGTTAAAGGAGGAGATAAAAATGAATAATAAAAATCTAAAAATTAGAAATATGACCCCTCACGATGTGGGGGTTATAGATAAAACGACTAATAAAGTCGTTATAAACTACCTTTCAGAAGGTAGCATAAGGCTAACTGAAGAGAGAGAGTTTTTATATACTGTAAACGGCGTATCTGTTTATAGCAAAACTTTCGGGAGTGCTGAAATTCCCGAAAAAGTTAAAGATACGATGTATATCGTGTCTTTGGCGGTCGGGCAGGCCTATCCTGAGCGTACAGATTTCTTAATTCCGGACCAATTGGTTCGGGATGAAAAAGGGGTAGTCTTAGGATGCACCTCTTTTACGGTTTTTAGTAATTACTGAAATAGAGGTGTTTAAAATGGAAAGTATTTTAAAAAAAATTATCAAAATTGGAAGGTCAAAAGGGATAATTATCCCTTTTCATCTATTCAATTCTTATAAAAATATAAAGCCCTCTGATTATGTAACGGTCACATATATCGGCACAACGGGCGATATTGTTATATCTCGGCTTGAGATAGAACAAAATTAAGAAAAAAATGGGAAAAAAACTTTATTTAATTAAGAAAGATGGAAGAAAAATAACAATAATTCCGTCCGGATGGATTGATTCGGATGGTGATTATTGTCAGGATATCCGAAGAAATCCGACCACAAAACGGTTTGAATATTTTAGTTATTTTACAGGTTTTGAGAAATATGCTGAATATCTGAATCTGGTATATGGTAAAACCGTAAAAGAGGTCATAGAAGACCTGGAAGAAAGATGTGGTTATATAGAGTAAGAACATAACTTTGAAAGTTGATTATATAATAAAAGGTAAGAGAAATGAAAACGATTATTAAAAAGACTGAAACAATAAATATGAAAATATCACGGTGTCCTATTGGACTAGAGATATACATAAAAAGTCCTGTTATAGAGGACTTTTTTAAAGGTTTGGCTCAGGGTGTGGTATCCACATCAACCGAAAGTAATTGGTTACCCCATAAGGGCTATACCCCTCAGGGCAATATAGAACATATTGCCAATACCCATTTTGATAATTGGGGGGGTTCTTTAGTTCAGAAGGGATATTATAATTTGTCTATGCTCCGGACTGTTGGCTTGAGTAAAGGACAAACCTTTAGATTCAAGGGAGTGTTTTCTAAAAACATGATAGAAAACATTGCAACAGAATTTAAAACCGTCTTAATTACGCTCATAAAAAATTATGTTAAACCTATGGAAGTAACCATTAAGGTTTATAGTAATGAAATAATTTAAGGTGTTTAAATGGGATATAAATATATAAATAAAATAGGTATAGAAATAGAGGGAGGTTGGATACACTCCTTTATTTTAAAATATCTAAAAGGAGATGGTTCCGTACATATCAATAATATGAGATGTTATGATGACGACGATGATGAGGATGAGGATTATAATGAACCCTATGGGTATTCCGGCGAAGTTTGTAGTGAACCTATAAATATTCAGGAGGGTATTGAATATATAAATAACTATTATCCCGATGAGTTTAATGAAACTTGTGGGATTCATTTCCATATATCATTTAAAAACAATAAATACGCCTCTATATTAACAGATAAACGGTTTTATGAGATGTTTATTAAAGACTTTACTGTTTGGGGATTAAAACAGAAAATAGATTCTAGTTCTTTATTCTGGACCCGTTTAAACGGGAAAAATCAATTCTGTAAAAATATATTTAATCCGGACGGTCAGATATTACAAAACGATAGTAGATATACACAAATAAACTTTTGCTCATTAAAAAAACATAACACAGTTGAATTTAGAGTATTTCCGGTATTTGATAAAAAGCATCAAACTGTAAGTGCTTTAAAAAAATTAGTATCTATAATTAATAAATTTATCGATAAATGTAACAAAGAGTATTCTGAAAAAATAACAATTAACATATAAGGGGGAGTGGATAATTATGTGTATAGTATTAGTATGTAAAACAGAAAAACCTACAATGGAAATTCTCAAAAATTGTGAAGAATCAAATGGCGATGGTGCCGGGATATCATGGCGAGAAGGAAATAAAATAAAATGGTCTAAAGGACATAATGCAGAAGAGATTTATACATTAAGTCAGTCTGTTGAATTGCCTTTTATAGTTCATTTTAGATTCGCCACAGTCGGAGGTTCTATAAAGGAACTATGTCACCCTTTTAGTGTAACAAAAGATGTTAAAACAACATTAAAAGGTAGTGCAAAAGAGGTTATAATGCATAACGGTCATTGGTCCAATTGGTCTGAAGCTTTAAAAAACAATATGATATGTTCTAGTGCTAGAATACCTACGGGGGTATGGTCGGATACACGAGCTATTGCATATTTTACAAATAGATGCGGTTCAGGATTTTTACAGATGTTAGATGAAAAGGTTGTATTGTTTAATATGAAACATATAACTATATTTGGTTCTGGTTGGACTGAAGAAGATAATGGTATTATTTATTCAAATACAGAGTATAAAGGTCGTTATAAAAGTGTATATCGTGAAGAAAAATGGACTAATAGACACTATAGAAACGGATATTATAAAAAAAATGGACATTCTTATGGTCAGGATTATGAAGATAATACGCTAGAAGATGAAGAAAAGGAATTTGAAACAGATAGATTGGATAAAGATGAAAAATGTAAAAATGCTACAATCTGTATGGCGGAATATATGGATTAAGGGGGTGTTATTATGGATAAATTATTAGAAAATAAAGATGTAACTAAAACTATAAATGATTATGACTTATTATTTGTATATGGAACTTTACGAAAATCCGGTAGTTTACATAAACTGTATTTAACCGATGCAATTTATAGTACTACAATAAAATTAAGTGGTGTTAAATTGTATGAGTCTCAACTCCTACCTGTTGCCGTTTTGACTAAAAAGGATAAACATAAGATTAAAGGGGAGTTATATTATGTTCTTAAAACGGATATGCTCTCTATAGACAGATTAGAAAGTAGTTATAGAAAAGTTAAATTAACCGTTGCGATTAGCGGGTATAGTGAAAAACAAGAAGTTATAATGTATGTTAAAAAAACAACAGAAATTATAAATTTACAACCTTATCGTATTAAATCTGGCGATTGGATATTACATCAAAAGATTTTTGAAGATAAAGTTAATAAAATGTGTGAAGAAGAACGGTTTTGTATGTAAGACCAAAATCTATTTATACTCACAAAACAAATAACAATATAAGGGGGGTTATTAAAATGAAATATAAAAATATAGAACGATTAATAAAATGGCATTACAAATACACAGAGATTTGTAAGCATAGTGCAACAGACTTTGTAAATAGATGTTTGCAAGGAAAATCTGAAATTAAAAAGCTAGAAACTAACATAGTTTATGTGTGTCCGCCTTGTAAGGAAATGGTTGAATTGGTGGATTAAATGGGGTTAGATATGTATTTAAAGGCTTCTAAGTTTTTTATTAATAATGATAATGAACTCAAAGATAAACTTAAAAAGTTAATCAAGATTAATTTGGAGCCAATTAAAATAACCTTTAATGTTATGTGTTGGCGTAAATCAAATGCTATTCATAAATGGTTTGTTAATAATGTTCAGTCCGGTGTTGATGATTGTAAAGATTATAATGTAACCATAGACGATTTGAAGG
>JAHYJJ010000080.1:0-6559 GCA_019429165.1 Methanosarcinaceae archaeon
AAGAGATTTTATATATGCAGTTGAACTTACAAAACAGGAAGGAAAAATCCCTATCATCGCAGAAGTGAAACCTGCATCGCCAAGTGCAACATTTAGAGAGATCTTACCAGATGATGCTGCTGAAATTGCAAAAGAGATGGAGCGCGGAGGGGCTGTTGCAATTTCTGTCCTTACCGAACCTGATTTTTTTAACGGGTCGATCGGTAACCTGATAAGTGCACGAAAATCTGTTTCCATTCCGGTGCTTCGAAAAGATTTCATCATTGATGAGATCCAGATGGATGAAGCAAAGAGCGACCTCATACTATTAATTGCGGGTGCACTCGGGGATAAACTGGGATCATTTGTACTACTAGCCCAGTCAAAGGGATTTGAACCGCTTGTTGAAATCCACAATGAGGATGAACTCAACAGTGCATTAAAGACTACTACAAAAGTTATTGGCATCAATAACAGGGACCTTGGCACACTTGAAGTTGATCTGCAAACCACTGTGCGCCTTGCACCAATTATCAGGAATTTCGACAATAAGAACGGAACTAAACATATTATCATAAGCGAGAGCGGGGTTCACAATAAGGATGATATCAATCGCGTCATTTCTGCAGGCGCAGATGCGATCCTTATTGGAACCGCAATAATTAAGAGTAGTGATGTATACACAAAAACAAAAGAAATGGTGGATGCACTAATATGAATAAACGATTATACAGGTCAAAAAACAACTCTATGATCGCAGGAGTATGCGGCGGTATGGGTGAATATTTAGATATGGATCCGACCTTTATCAGACTACTGTGGATATTATTCATACTGGCTGGTGGTAGTGGGATATTGGCCTACATTATTGCATGGATAGTAATACCTCAGCATCCATAATACACAATACACAATACACAATACACAATACACAATACACAATACACAATACACAATACACAATACACAATACACAATACACAATACACAATACACAATACATCAATTTGCAAATCAATGGGAATAATAAATTTAGTTTAATTCAATTCAATTTAAAATTATTTAGTTTAATTTTGTTTAACATTATTTAAGATAACAGGAGCATATCATGACCACATCCTACGGTAAATACGGCGGGCAGTTCGTGCCTGAGATACTGATGCCAGCCCTTGCAGAACTTGAAGAGGGATACCAGCGCTATAAAGATGATCCCGAATTTCTCAAGGAACTGGATTTTTATCTGAAGGATTTTGCAGGAAGGGAGACACCACTTTATTTTGCAAAGAACCTGAGCAAGAAATATGGCACGCGTATATACCTCAAACGAGAAGATCTTGTACATGGCGGCGCTCACAAGTTGAATAACACCATCGGACAAGGACTTCTTGCAAAGTACATGGGCAAGACACGAATTGTTGCAGAGACGGGCGCCGGACAGCATGGTACTGCAACTGCGATGATAGGTGCAAATCTTGGGTTCGATACTGTGGTGTACATGGGTGCAAAGGATGTCGAGAGACAACTCATGAACGTGTACCGCATGAAACTCATGGGCACAGTAGTGCATGCTGTTGAATCCGGCTCAAAGACGCTCAAGGATGCCATAAATGAAGCACTTCGCGACTGGGTCACAAATGTGGAGAACACACACTACCTGATCGGTTCTGTTGTTGGTCCGCATCCATATCCAATGATAGTACGCGATTTTCAGAGCGTGATCGGTAATGAGGTCAAGGAACAGATAATGGAGAAAGAGGGGCGATATCCCGACTCCATTGTCGCATGTACCGGCGGCGGTAGCAATGCTATGGGAATTTTCCACCCATTCGTCGAAGAGAAGGATGTAAAACTCTTTGCAGTAGAGGCAGGTGGCAGTGGCATGATCACCACAGAACATGCTGCACTTCACTCTGCATCACTGAGTGTTGGGGAAGAAGGAGTCCTTCATGGTGCACGCACCCGCATATTACAGGACAAATACGGACAGATACTTGAATCACATTCCATTTCCGCGGGATTGGATTATTCAGGAGTTGGGCCCGAACTTGCATATCTTGCCGACATTGGCAGGCTTACACCCTGCCATGCAAATGACGATGAGGCATTGGAAGCATTCCATGAACTTAGCCGTATGGAAGGTATTATTCCGGCACTTGAATCATCACATGCTCTCGCATACGTGATGAAAGCGGCACAGTCCGGCGAACTGGGTGACCTTGTTGTAATCAACCTATCAGGAAGAGGCGACAAGGACCTTGAAACCGTGATCAATCTTGAAAAGGGAGGGAAATTATGAACATCCCTGATAAGTTTTCGGAACTTCGAGCACGCGATGAAAGCGCTCTCATAGCATACGTATGTGCAGGCGACCCTACATCAAATGCAACAGAAGGTATTGTGCAGGCACTCATCCGTGGTGGTGCAGATATTGTTGAACTTGGATTACCATTTTCGGATCCGGTCGCTGATGGGCCGACCATTCAGGCAGCATCAGGAAGAGCACTCTCTGCAGGCATGAATCCGGATCGATATTTCGAACTGGTTGGATCATTGAATGTTGAGGTTCCGCTTGTATGCATGACATACTACAACCTGATATTCAAACGCGGAATTGAAAAATTCGTACTCGATTGCATAGATGCCGGTATCAACGGAATAATCGTACCGGATCTTCCTGTTGAGGAATCTGAAGAATTGGCAGAGTGTTGCACCAGGAATGACGTAGATCTCATATTCCTTATTGCACCCACGACCTCAGTAGATAGGATCGATATGATACTTGAGCATGGTTCCGGTTTCATGTATCTTGTATCCAGGGTCGGAGTTACAGGTGCACGCAGTGATGTTGCAGAATCTACGAGCAAACTATTATCACGCGTCAAAACCGATATCCCAAAAGCCGTAGGATTTGGGATATCAACAGGAAAACAAGCAAAAGAGGTTGTTGAAGACGGTGCAGATGGTGTAATTGTAGGTTCTGCGTTTGTAGATATTATCGCATCCGGCAAAGATGTGAACGCACGGCTCGAAGCACTTGCAAAAGAGTTGAAAGATGGGATATTATTAGCAAAATGATAATGGAAAGAATGTGTTTGTTTAAATGATTTTAAAACCAATGCAACCACTGCAGGCGGCGCGTTCCTTCACAACGAATCTACAATAAATTCGCTAATAGGCAATTCTGCATCTAAAAGTACTCAATAATTACACTCGAACTATATAATTCCATAAATTGTGAATCTACTCAACATTGATTATCCATGAGTGTCACATAAAACAATATAATCTTCAGTTATGAGCCTGTAATTTATTGGTAATGTAGGATTATGCCGCCTGCGGCGGATTGATGATTTAGACGTCTAAAACAATCAAACAAGTACGAAAAATAAAAAGAATTGCAACCCCTACTCGAATAACTGGTTCACGAACCATTCAGGATCGAACTTTTGCAGGTCATCATAGCCCTGCCCCATTCCCAGGAACAGTATTGGTTTACCTGTGATATATGCGATCGAGATCGCAGAACCGCCTTTGGCATCGGCATCTGTTTTTGTCAGTATCGAACCGTCTATCGGAATCGCATCATTGAACTGTGATGCGCGTTCGACAGCATCATTTCCTGCAACTGCTTCATCAACAAAGATCAAAAGGTCGGGCGGGGTTACACGACACACTTTTTTAAGTTGAGCCATCAGGTTAATGTTGGTATGCATACGTCCTGCGGTATCTGCAAGAACCACATCTATATTATGTGCTTTTGCATACTGGACTGCATCATACACAACTGCTGCAGGGTCACTACCTTCCTGTTGTTTGATAAGTTTTATTCCGATCTTTTCTGCATGTATTGCGATCTGGTCTATTGCACCGGCCCTGAAAGTATCGCCTGCTGCAATGACAACCGAATAATCCATATCCTTTAGTCTTTTTGAGAGTTTTGCAATTGATGTGGTCTTGCCGGTGCCATTTATGCCAACAAAAACGACATTTACTGGTTTTGGTGCATTTTTGATAAACTCGTCAAAATCAAAGATATTTGCAGACATTACATTGTAGATCGCATTCTTAAGAGCCTGTTCAACAATATTACCTGTGTTGCGACCGATCTTTTTACTTGTACCCACAAGTTCAGTCTTGACAGATTCAACAATGGCTTCGGCAACGGATACTGCAAGATCGCTCTCAAGTAGTGCCATCTCCAGTTCCCACAGGGGATCTTCAAGATCTTTCTCGCTTAGGAAAACTTCGCGCTCAAATACAAGTGATTTTGCTTTTTGGGCAAAACCAACCTTTGAAGATGAACTTTCTTCTGGTTTACTGCCCTTTGATCCACTGATTTCTTCTGCAATAGGTTTTGAGTCTACATGCACAGTTTCCTCAATGGGTACAGCCTTCTCATCGATCGTACTGCCAAGTGATTTTTTGAAGCCACTTAGTTTATCCTTGAGTTTATTAAACAATTGATCCGTCCCCTAAGTGTTAAAGTTATAAAAATAAAAAATCACAAAAAAATGAAAATATGAAAAATAAAAGATAGAGGTGTGTGATCATTCAGCGTTCATTGAGGTTGAGGCGCTTGCATTTTAGCAGCCTTGGCTTCAATTGCCTGTAAATTCTGTACGATCTGACCAAATGATGCATTCATTTGCTCAAGTATCTTACCAAGTTGTTCACTGCGCTTGGTCAGTGTTTTTCTTGCACCATCCATTGTCTTTTCTACACTGATGCCTGCGCCAACATTTACAACTACTTTATCGACCTTATTCAGTTTAGCATGAATGTATGAACCAGAGCCAATAGGAAGCATTGTTTCAACTCCATCCTTTGCATTTTTCAGTTCATCGATCGCAACAATAGCCCGCATGCAATCCTCTGCTGACATCTGAATTGCAGACATCTGCTGCTGAATCATCTCGGCCCGCTTCTGCAACTCCTGATGCTGCATTGCAAGATTCCGAATCTCCTGCTCACTGGCCTCAGCCATTGATATCACGCCTCTATAATACTATCAATGTTAATTAGGGATCGCTTTATAGAATGTTTACTACCGAATATAGAATACGCCTTCTCCTGTGCATTCTTCTCATTCTGGCTTTCTATGTTCTTAGTGAACTTTTCCCATTTTAGTCCTGCCTTGAATGTGCCTTTGACAACATAATTCTTCATGTGAAATCACCTTTTATTGATCAAATAATTATAAATTTAATTGTAAGTTTAATTATAAATTTAATTATAAATTTAATTGTAAGTTTAATTATAAATTTAATTATAAATTTAATTATAAATTTAATTGTAAGTTTAATTGTAAGTTTAATTGTAAGTTTAATTGTAAGTTTAATTGTAAGTTTAATTGAATAGCCTAAAGTAGTAAACGAATTATGAATTATCCACTACATCGATTAATTCAAGTGCATCCGCGATCCTTCCAAGTTCATGCCCGGTTGTTTTAGAGCCAGCAACATAACCTTTTGAATTTGCAAGCACTCCGGAACCAACTTGCTGTGAACCGAAATTGGATGTTCCGATACTCACTGGAAGTCCAAAAACATTTTCAAGATTCTCGATCTCAGCCTGAGTTGCTCTTGGATGGACCAACAATCCTTTGTTTGTGACCATGCCTGCCATACCAACCGTATTCAACCCTGCGATTGTGCCTCTGTGCACATCCACGCCAAGTGTATCGGATACGACTTTAATTGCCTCGTTTGACATTTCAGAATGCACTAATGCAGCAGAATCGTTTGCTAAAACGATATTCCCCACTGCAGAAAGTTTGCCGGGAAGTGTATTTATTGGAAGACCAACATCTTTTAGGTCATCAGGGTCTGCAATGTTTGGAATCAAAAATCCGTTTGAATTTCCACGAACAAGTGACCCAACGACTGTGCTGCCACCTATTAGAACAGGTATAACCCTAACATCAAGAAACTTTGCAAGTAAATCACATACCTTTGATTGTGTACTAATTGGAACAAGTGCCACATCTTCAGTACATGTGGCAAATACTCCAATTACTGGATTGTCAAATATATCTAATGTTCGGATCATTATCAATTCTACTTTTTAACGGTTTACAGGATACTTATGCAAGTTCTGCCTCAACCCCGCCGTCCTCGAATTTCGCTGCGCGAACCCGAATTGAACGTGGTGGTTTCTCAGTACCTCTTTCCCATATCTTCTCATTGATCGTCTTATCGATCTTAAGTTGTTCCGGGTCAGCTTTCATGTGCCTGATAAGGTATTTTTTTACGATCTTCATTGCACGGTTTGCTCTTCTCCATTGTGGTGCATTCTTTGCATCACGGAGTGGAATAGTATAAACCTGCTCTTTAATTGCTTCTTCTGCCATCATCATCACCTTACTTCACTTTCAAACTGTTTCTTCTCCAATGTCTTCTCTTTGGATGGGTTGTGACCTTTCTGCCGGTCTTTATCATTACCCATGTCGGAACACGGTGGTTCTGCCTGTGGGCTTTTGCCAACCTCATCTTCTGTCCTTTTGAATTATGACTCACTAATCTCACCTACGATTTAATAATTTGTTAATAATATAAGCTGTATATCAAGGTTTGGACTAATA
>JAHYJJ010000081.1:0-6516 GCA_019429165.1 Methanosarcinaceae archaeon
TAAAAAAAATAAATATAACTTCTTGCAAGTGTAATTCAAGCCACAGAGGGCACAGAGTACACAGAGAGAAAGTTGCTACAACCTCTGTGCTCTCTGTGTACTCTGTGGCCGGAAAGTTACAAAAAGCCGACTCGGTTTAGTATAATATTATATTTTTTTTAGATATCGATGCGGAAAAATAACACAAAACGCTTATCAGAATGATTGCATGTATACTATTAAAACAATTGAGGAACTGATATTATGCTAAAAGATTACATCGACCTTGAATATATACCAAAAAATACGGATCTTGTTTGTGAATACCACATTGAACCTACAAAGGGTATCAGTTTTGAAGATGCATGCACCCACATGGCAGGCGAGAGTTCGATCGATACATGGGCTGACATATCCACGATCAGTCCGCAACTTGCCGATAAACTCAAACCACACATCTACTATGCCAATGAAGAACGGCAGACCGTGAGAGTTGCATACACACAGGACCTTTTCGAGTTAGGTTCGGTAGCCCAGATATTGAGTGCAGTAGCCGGCAATATATTCAGCATGAAGTTGCTTGACAAACTGCGATTTGAAGATATTTCATTTCCAAAAGATTGTGTTGCACAGCACAGAGGTCCTAAATACGGGGTCGATGGAATTAAAAAACTGTTTGGCAATGTCAACAGACCATTGGTTGGAACGATCGTAAAACCAAAGGTCGGACTGTCATCAGAGATGCACGCAGAGGTTGCATATAATGCATTTGCAGGTGGATGCGACCTTGTGAAAGATGATGAGAATCTTACTGACCAGAAATTCAACAGATTCAACACACGCGCTGAGCTTACACTCAAAGGACAGGATAAAGCAGAATCTGAAACCGGTGAGAAAAAGATGTACATGTGCAATATCACCGCGCCGACCTGCGAGGAGATGATCAGGAGAGCACAGATCATCAGTGATCTTGGTGGAAAATATGTTATGATCGATATTATGCCTGTTGGCTGGACTGCCCTGCAGTCGCTTCGTGAAGCCACCGAGGATATGGGACTTGCGATCCATGCCCACAGGTGCATGCATTCTGCAATTACACGATATCCCCGTCACGGTATCAGTATGCTTGTGATCGCCAAACTCACACGCCTGATCGGGCTTGACCAGCTTCACATTGGAACAGTTGTCGGTAAGATGCATGGCGAGAGGGATGAAGTATTGGCACTTCGTGACCAGTGTATTCTGGACAAGGTTCCTGCGAATGAGAAACTGCATGTTCTTGAGCAGGATTGGGGTGGCATGAAGCAAATGTTCCCTGTTGCATCAGGAGGACTTGAACCTACTATGATCCCTGAACTTCTACGCATATTTGGCAACGATGTTATCATGCAGTTCGGAGGAGGCATACATGCCCATCCAGATGGAACGGCTGCTGGTGCTACGGCATGTCGCCAGGCAGTTGATGCTTCACTTAAAGGTATATCCCTTGCAGAATATGCAAAAACCCACAACGAGATCAAGGTTGCACTTGATAAATGGGGATAAATGAGAGGACAGTATAGACGGGTTCTTATAATTGATGAACAATAAAACTCTGGTTTTTAAGATCGATGAAAGCAACTTTGCTGACATCATCAGCAAAGCTGCCCGTATTCTCAAACAGGGCGGCACTGTGGCATTTCCTACTGAGACCGTTTATGGTCTGGGTGCGGATGCGCTTGATCCTGATGCTGTTCTCAAGATATTCGAAGCAAAGGGACGACCTGCTGATAATCCACTGATCGTACACATTGCATCAATGGATAGTCTGGACAGGATCGCAACGGATATCTCGCCAATCGCTTTTGAATTGATGGATGCTTTCTGGCCGGGTCCGCTTACGCTGGTACTGAAACGAAAGAGTGTCGTGCCCGACATTACAACAGGAGGACTGGATACGGTGGCAGTAAGAATGCCTGACAATCCTGTTGCACTTGCACTAATTAGAGAAGCAGGTACACCACTGGCAGCGCCCAGTGCGAACACATCCGGCAGACCAAGTCCTACAACAGCGGAGCATGTGATATCCGACCTTTCGAGCAGGATCGATGCTGTGATCGATGGCGGGGCTGTTGAAGTTGGGGTTGAGTCTACGGTACTTGATGTTACATCCGATATTCCGGCGATACTGAGGCCTGGCGGCGTGAGTTTGGAAGATATAAAGAAGCACGTTGGAGAGGTTGTTATTGGATATACGGACCAGGCAGTTGAGGAAAGCGATGTCGTGCGGTCGCCGGGTATGAAATATACTCACTATTCACCAAAGACAAGAGTTGTACTTGTTGAAGGCGACGGCAGGGCTGTTGCTACGAAGATGTCTGAACTGATTGAGAGTTATTCTAAAAAGAACATGCGTGTGGGTTTGCTAATTACGGATGAAACTGCAGAGCATGTTTCTGCAGAGCATGTTTCTGCAGAGCATGTTTCTGCAGAGCATGTTTCTGCAGAGCATGTTTCTGCAGATGAGATGTATTCGCTTGGGAGACGGAATGTGCCGGAAGATGCTGCTCGCAATTTATTTGCAGGGCTGCGATATATGGACGGAATGGATGTTGATATTATCATTGTGGACGGGTCGGTCAAGTGTGATGGTGTAGGGGTGGCGGTTTTGAACAGGTTGAGAAAATCTGCGAATGAATTGATCGAAGTTTAAAGGATGTGAAGTTATTGAAACAAGATAAAAAAGATAATATGGTTGCCAAGCAAAAGGCTGCGGTAATTTTGAGACGAAATAAGAAGATCAGCAATGCGAATATTGTTATTCTTGCTATCGGGCTTATATTAACATTTACTGATTACGAAGTGATAGGCCGACAGATCGTCTGGCTTGGCATCATTACATTTGTGTACACGCTGGTGTCGAACTTTATTGCGAGGTCAGGGGCACGACAGAAGTAATGATGTTGGTGCTAGCACTCAACGCCAACATATTTGACAAACTCATTAACTACTGATCATATGGATAAAAATATAATTCTTTACATCGCGATAAGCCTTGATGGATTTATTGCAAAAGAAGATGGAAGTCTTGATTGGCTTACAAAATACAATGATAGTGGAGAAGATTATGGCTTTTTGGAGCTGTATGACAGAATGGGGACTGTGCTGGTTGGGGGTACAACTTATAGACAAGTTGAAGATCCATATAAGGGCAAAGAAGCTTATGTGTTCACAAGAGATAAACCAGAACAAAAAGCAGATAACATACATTTTGTTAGTGGCGATGTGAAAGAAGTCCTTAATAATTTGAAACCCGGGAACAACAAGAATATCTGGTTAATTGGAGGGGCAGATCTGGTTGATCATTTTTTGAGTGCTAATTTAATAGACGAATATATTATCACAATTATTCCTACATTACTTGGCAGTGGAATATCATTGTTCCAGGGGGGAAATCCTGAAAGTGATCTGGAATTATTAAATGTAAGATCATACGATTCCGGTTTGGTTCAATTGCATTATGTAAAACGTGCCTGAAAGATTGTGGTGTCGAATTATATTGCGAAGTGTTAAAAGGTGGGGTGTGATCCAACTTTTTATACAGGCTCTTTACTTTTTACATATTAACGATTTTAAGTCGTGAACGCCGAAACTATCAAGTTTATAATTTGTAGGATAATATTTAGCAGGTATTAAATATTGTTACTAAATTACTTAATTGTGTATTGGCGAACGAGATAAGAAATCGAGAGGCTGAGAGATATTACATAGGCTCTGTACCTAAGTTTTAATATCAATTAGTTATACAACATACTGATATTTAAATAGGTATTACACATGAAAAACAGGGCAATCAATACACCCACGCCTTTGCCATAAAACTATACGGGAATAAACGATCATGAATAAAAACAATCTTCCTGATAATCAGTCAAATTTTATCCTCTACACAGGAAACGACGGAAAAGTAAATGTCGATGTTTTTGTGCAGGATGAAACCATCTGGCTGAAACAGAAAGCAATATCAGAATTGTATGGGGTTCAGCGCCCAGCCATTACCAAGCATTTGAAAAACATCTTTGATTCTGGTGAATTACAGGAAGATTCAGTTAGTTCCATTTTGGAACATACTGCCAGCGATGGCAAAAAATACAAAACAAAATTCTACAACCTCGACGCTATCATATCTGTTGGATATAGGGTTAATTCCTATCAGGCCACTCAATTTCGTATCTGGGCTACCAAAACCCTGAAAGAATACATCATCAAAGGATTTGTGCTGGACGATGAGCGGCTCAAACAGGGAAATCGAGTTTTTGGCAAAGATTATTTCGAAGAACTACTTGAACGGATAAGAGAAATCCGTGCAAGTGAGAGGCGGTTTTATCAGAAGATCACCGACATTTACGCGCTTTCTGCGGATTATGATAAAAACGCGCCTGGAACCAAGGGGTTTTTCGCCTCGGTTCAGAATAAACTCCACTGGGCGATTACTGGAAAAACGGCGGCAGAAATTGTTTATGATTCGGCAGATGCAACAAATATCCACATGGGTCTGACAAATTGGAAACATGCGCCGGAAGGGAAAATCATGAAGTCGGATGTTTCCATTGCTAAAAATTATCTGGGTAAAACTTACATCAATGAACTGAATCAAATCGTTTCCGCATATCTCGATCTGGCGGAAAATAGGGCACAGCGGCAGATTTTGATGAAAATGGCTGACTGGGAGCAATTTCTCCATGGTTTTCTGGAATTATCCAGCTACCCGATACTGCCTGATAAAGGTAAAGTCACAGCATTGGAAGCGAAGCTAAAAGCCGAGCAGGAATATGATGAATATCGGGTAACACAGGATGAAAATTATATTTCCGATTTTGATAAAGAGGTACAGCGCATTAGGGAGGGTAATGATGACTACAAATAAAAAATTGCCAGACAATCAAATTACCGTATATCAGGCCCCTGATGGGAACATCAATATTGAGGTGCTCTATGCCGATGAAAATATCTGGCTTCCGCAAAAGCGAATGGCGGAGTTATTCGGATGCAGCGCGGACAATATTTCTTTGCATCTTAAAAACATCTACGAAGAAAAAGAACTCACTGAATTGGCAACTACCGAGGATTACTCGGTAGTTCAAATTGAAGGAAATCGCGAAATTACCCGTACAGTAAAGTGTTATTCGCTTGAAGCCATTATCGCGGTTGGGTATAGGGTTAACTCGGAACGCGGTATACAATTCAGGCAATGGGCAATTTCAATTCTTCAGCAATACATCCATAAAGGTTTTGCAATGGATAGCGACCGTTTCAAATATGGTTCCCGTTTCAGCACACGCTATTTTGATGACTTACTCGAAGAAATCCGGGATATTCGTTCAAGTGAGCGGATGTTGTATCAGAAAATTACTGATATTTACGCCACTTCCATTGACTATTCGCCAAAAGCAGAAGACACAAAACAATTCTTTTCAACGGTACAGAACAAACTGCACTTTGCCATTACCGGACAGACAGCCGCAGAAATTATAGCCGAACGAGCCAAGAGCGACAAGCCAAATATGGGATTGACATCGTGGCGAAAAGGACCCGATGGTAAAATCATGCCAAGTGATGTTGCAATAGCAAAAAACTACCTGGATAAAACAGAACTTGATCATTTGAACCGTATAGTCACCATGTATCTTGACTATGCCGAATTACAGGCAGTTCGTAATAAGCCAATGTACATGAAAAATTGGACTGAAAAACTGAACGCCTTCCTGAAGTTCAGTGAATACGAAATACTCACCAATGCCGGACAAATCAGTCATGAAGTTGCTCTGGCTCTGGCAAGCAGAGAATACGAAACATTCAAAAAAGTTCAGGATGAAAAATATATTTCAGATTTTGACAAAGAGGTGTGGCGCATTCGGGAGGGAAAGGAAGAATACAAATAATATATTTTTTCATTGTTTTTCCGCATCCCTCTGCCAAAGATAAAACACGATGTTTCCAAAAAGAGAACCGCCCGCAACCCCAGAGGCTATTATCCAGTTGATATCTCCATAAATTAAGTAGAAAAAAAGCAACGAAGTTATAAATACGACTGTTGTCATCAGAAATCCCTGCTTGATCGTTTTCATTTATTCCCCCATGTTTTGAGAATATCTACCGTGTAAAAATATATCTAAATTAAAAAACCATTAAAACCGATCAAAACCACTTATTTTTTCTTTTTAAGATCCCTCTTAAAAACCGAAGGCAGATCAACAGCATAAGTTCCATCCTGTTTGATTGCCATCACGATCTCCTTTCTTCCAAGAAGTGAATCAAGATTAAGTTCATATGAGCCGGGACCAAGGATCCGAACTGATTCAACACGTTCGCCATCATCTTCTGTAACACTGCGTTCCTGATGTTCGATGCCGAGTATCTCATCAATTTCCCGAATAAACTTTTCAGCAGGCTTGTGCCCGGATTCTGTTTCACCTTCGGTGGGTTTTTTGGTTTCATCGATGATGTGGGGAATATCAGTATCCTTTAAATCCTCATCCTTATTTGAGGGGGCAGATG
>JAHYJJ010000252.1:0-1088 GCA_019429165.1 Methanosarcinaceae archaeon
ACGAAATTTTTGATTTCAAGAGATACCAATGCACTGGTATCAGCAAGTATTTTAATCACTCTTTAACCTCTTGGCAAGAGCATCTGCTTCATTAAACGACTCTAATATTGTTTCTTTGTATATTCTTAGTCGCTCTGCTTCTTCATTACCAAGTAAGTTTTTCACAGATCCATAACTTATTTCATCCGCAGCATATCTGGATGCCACTTGTTTTTTAATATCCTTTAATTCAAGTTCCTCGCGGATCGAATTTGAAACCACTTTTTTAATATACTCTTTTGCGCTTTCAAAGTTTTCACTCGCAATGGCTCCAATTTTAATGTATGTATCATAAGGAAGATCAACTGTTATCGATTTAGTCTGCATTTCAATCACATCAATATATTAGATTGTTTAGTTAAGCAATAGATATTAGATTTTAAATTCGTGGTTTCAAATTATATATAAGTTGTGAGGTGATAAATATTTGTTGTGTGGGTAGTTTTTGTTGAAAATGGTTGTGATGGCACTATCTCATAATCAAGTGATTTCCACGTTTTTCTAAATCTTGATCAATGGGTTGTCCTGGGCTCTGGAGCAGGTTCAGCCGCCATTTACTCAACAACAGCAACCACTGCCGGCGGTGGTGGTGTGGGTTTGACTGTCTCTGGATTTGCGCCGCCTGTGTCGGTGCATCCTGCGGTGAAGATGGTGAGGATCAGGATTGCGGTGGTTATAATGATGGTTTTTTTGAATTTCATAAAAATTGAACTGTGGTGAGAATATTTAAGGATTGTTGTTTACAAATTTAGATTATCCAGATCATCCTTGCTGAACTCAAAATAGTCTTTTTCTTTCAGATCATCAACTATCCTTGACATCTCATCATTATCGATAAAATTCGATCGCTTGCAGGCAAGCAAAAAAGCGGAAATGTTGAGGACAGAAATGCCGCTACTCGTAGCAATCTGTCTCTCCTTCTTATCATTTATCAGCAAAATGTTCTTTTGCGAGTTTTTGCACAACATCATACATTCCTGCTCACCGGCGCCAAGTGCATCGAAATCCTTTGAATTAAAGTCAGCATAATCCCGATTTTTAACAGTTCT
>JAHYJJ010000253.1:0-1081 GCA_019429165.1 Methanosarcinaceae archaeon
ATTCAGGTACAGAGATAAGGAAAAAAATGATCGCAGGGGATAAATGGGAACATCTGGTCCCACCCTCAATTGCAGAGGCTATTGAAGAGATCGATGGTGTTGCACGTTTGCGAAGCGTTTCAATGACCGATTGATTTTTTTTGTGCATGAGTTGTTTCTTTTTCTGCCCTCCAAGTGCGACACAACAACGATATTCATACGTCAATGGAACAATTACGATTGATTAATATATAGTAAAATTTATGTAAATGTGCCCCTGTATTCCGGTGAAAAAATGGTTTTAAAAAGGTACATTATACTGATCCTACTAATCGTTCTGTTTATCCAATCCATCCCATCAGCGGTTGCTGAAGATGAAGTTACATGAAACGATGAGGTTACATTTACATTCAGTTTGGGTTCATATAAGTTTTCAAAAGGGGACTGTGTTATTGAATTATCCGATTTCAATGGTGAAGGATTGGTTGCTCTAAATATCTTGAAAAATAATGTCATTGTGGATAGGGCAATTCTTTCAAAAGGAACAGTCTGGAACTATAATGATGAGGTGAAACTTCAGGCTATTGATGTGACAAATAAAAATGTTTTTCCATCATTTGGCATGTGGCCTGGAAGTCCAAAAGCAGAAATCAAAATGTGGATCGGAAAACCCACTCTAAAAGATGCAGCAATCCTCTCAATTAATATTGGCACTGAAAACCCATACAAACTGGATTCCGATATAGAACTAAATGTAACCCTGAAAAATGACGGTGATTTTACTGCAAAGGATGTGATGTTTGATATTAATATCGATGACCTGAAACTTAAAAATGATAATTACAAATTGTCATACAACTACTTTGGAAGCATAGAAGGAAATACACAAAAGGCAGAAGAGATCAAATTGAGATTTCCGACATACCCTAAAAAGAACTCATATCCATTAACCGTAAATGCCAGCTGGAGTGATTCTGACGGTAATACCCATACAGTTCAGAAAACGGCAACTATCAAAATAAAGGATCCAATCGAAATTCGGAAATATACAAAAGATGAAACCTACATTGGTAAAAACGTCTATGTTTCAATCAGGATAAGC
>JAHYJJ010000254.1:0-1073 GCA_019429165.1 Methanosarcinaceae archaeon
TTTTCAAATTTGGTCAGATTCTTGTATCCATCTTTTGTGACAACGACCAGATCCTCAATACGAATTCCCCCCAACTCAGGATCATATAATCCCGGCTCGATAGTAATGACGTTGCCCTCCTCCAGTACAGAATCGTTATCCCCAACATTTGGATGTTCATGTATGTCAAGACCGACACCATGCCCTGTGGAGTGTATGAACCCAACTTTTGAATCGTTCCGAATGGTATCATATCCCAATTCTTCAAATGTATCACAAACCGCATTGTGTATGTCGCTACAATGAACGCCAGGTTTGATTAATTTAAATGCCGCATCTTGTGCCGCAATAACTGCAACATACATGTTGCCCAGTTCTTTGGAAGACTTCCCTTTCAGCACTGTGCGGCTCATGTCTGCATAATATCTGCTCTTTTTGTTCCGCGGGAAAATATCGATAACTATCGGCTCATTTGCCATTATCACACCCTCGCCTTCCCAGTGAGGATTTGCAGATTTTTTACCACAGGCAACGATCGTGCTATCTGCCTCACATCCCATGTAAAGGAGTGTATGTTCGATCTCTGCACGTACATGTTCAGATGTAAGGTTATATCCATTGTGATACAGGACACCATCTGTTACAATGGAGTTCTTTATCATGTCAATTGCAGACTGCATTGCTTTTTCACATGTATCCTGAACAAACGTGATGTGTTCGATCTCAGATTTATCCTTTTTCATCCGTATCTCACGTAATGGGCTTTTGATGGGTATGACCGTAAACCCCTCTTCTTTAAGAGATTGTGCAATAAATAGCGGAAAATGCCGGGGTACTGCTATCTTCTTGATGCCTTCCTTTTGCAACAGTTCTGCAAGAGTGTCAACATACCCAAGCGCAGGGTCGCCTCTTACCTTCACTTTTGATTTGTAGTCATATTCATTCGTTGTGCGTATGTCAGATATCCGTGATTCCATTTCTGCGCGCCCGCGTTCCATTTCTGAGAGCAGGAGAATCTCATCGCCATCTTTGGTTTGCAGGTATGTGAAGGGATCGGATGCAAAGAACTCTGTTGCATAATACATATCAGCATC
>JAHYJJ010000082.1:0-6177 GCA_019429165.1 Methanosarcinaceae archaeon
AACGGTGCAGGGAAATCCACTCTTTTCAAACACCTTAACGGGATACTTAAACCGACATCGGGAGATATTCTGGTGAAAGGGATGCCAATCACAAAAAAGAACATAATGGATGTCCGGCAGACAATTGGTATCGTTTTTCAAAATTCAGATGACCAGATATTCGCAGCCACAGTGGAGCAGGATGTGGCATTTGGACCCATGAATATGGGACTGCCTGAGAGTGAAGTGAAAACAAGGGTAAAGGATGCACTCAAACTTGTGGAGATGTCAGGTTTTGAGGACCGTGCACCTCATCATTTGAGCGGGGGACAGAAAAAACGGATTGCTATTGCTGGTGTTCTTGCGATGAAGCCGGAAGTGATCGTGCTCGATGAGCCGACAGCCGGACTTGATCCGTCAAGTGCAAGCAAGATAATGCATCTTATCAGTAAGATGAACCGCAGTTTTGGAATGACTGTCATCCTGTCAACGCATGATGTGGATATCGTGCCGATGTTCGCAGAACGTGTATATGTAATGCATGATGGGATAATCGAAGCTGAGGGCACTCCGAAAGAGATATTCAAAAACCCTGCATTAATAAAGAAAGCGCATCTGCGCCTTCCTCGTATCGCAAGGCTTCTGGAATTGTTAAAAGAGGAAGGTATCGATGTCGAGATCGCTATTACTCCTGACGATGCAAAAGATGAACTGATGCGGGTGATCGGTCAGACAAAATGATCCTGATTACCAAACTGAGTATGTGAGATATATGAAAATAACACTGACAGATATTGAGAGGGAATCATACAAGGACAGCCCGATCCACAGACTGGATGGGCGTATCAAGATCCTTATCATGCTTTCTGTTATTCTTTATGCCGTTAATCTACCAAGGATGCATGAACTCAATCTCATCCGTCTGTCAATGATTGAAGCATATCTTATCGCATTGATAATGATTGCAAATTTAAATCCTGTTTATATCTTTTTCAGATTCATCACAATTCTGCCTTTTGGACTTGGTATCGCAGTGCTACAACCGTTTATCAGGCAGCCGTTCATTGAATCGTTTACGCTATACCCCATGTCGCTTCCTTTTGGATTGACCATGACCTTTGAGGGATTGGAATTTGGGGCTGTGCTCCTTGGAAAGTTTGCGGTCTGTGCCACATCTATTATTTTGCTTTCTTCGACCACACAGATGAAGGATATGGTGGTGTCTGCAAGACGTCTTGGTGTCCCGAAAGATTTCACCCTGCTTTTGACAATGATGGTCAGATACCTGTTCGTTTTCTGGAATGTTCTAAAGCGGATACATGTCGCACAAAAGACACGTTTGTTCAATATATGGAATAAAAAAGTTCCTCGAAAATGGACACTTAAGCAGATCGGGCATTCCATAAGTTCGCTGTTCATTCGTTCGTATGAGCAGGGTGAGCGTACCTATATCAGTATGCTCTGTCGTGGATATGGCGGGAGTCAGCAGATTTATGTTGATAGAAAGGCACTTGGAGGAATGGATTATATATTTTTTGGATTGACGTGTGGAGCAATCGTTTGTGTTCATTTTTTTGTTGGATGAACGTTATTTGAATTGCTTGAATGATACTCACCTTTCAATTCATCAAGGTAGAGAATAGCAAAAAATATGGAGGGGCGCAGAGAATCCAAAAATATAACTTTGTGAATCTCTGCGCTTTTTGGGTGGGAAAGTATAATATAAATAACTCTTCGCTGTTTTGTGTGGGTAACTCCTCGTCTTTCATCCGATTGTAAACATTCTACTTTCATCGATTGCTTTAACTGATGCTTATTTATCTGTTAATTAGTACGCTACGCTCTAAGATGAAATTAGATGTTCAGACATGAGAATGCACAATACATAAATATTGGTATAACTATTATTATAATCATGATACCAAAGTTTGTAAATCGGGAAAGGGAACTGGAGTTTCTTGAGAACAGTTACAAAAGCAGTTCGTCGGAATTCATTGTTCTTTATGGCAGAAGGCGAGTTGGAAAGACTGAACTTATTCAAAAGTTCATTCAAAATAAAAAAGCAGCATACTGTCTTGCATCAAAGGACACAACCTACGAAAACATGAATGAGTTTAAAAATAGCATTGGCGAACAATTAAACATACCACTATTCTCAAAAATAGAAACAAATTCATGGCTTGATTTTTTCAGAACTTTTGTTGAATTCTTAGATCACAATACCGATGACGCAAAAACAATAATTGTAATTGATGAATTTTCTTATTTGATCGAGATCGATATGGCGGTTCCTTCTTTATTTCAAAATATCTGGGACCAGATCCTTAAATCAAAAAACATTATGTTGATACTTTGTGGTTCCAGTGTAAGTTTAATGCAAACCGAAGTTTTAGGGTACAAATCTCCGCTTTATGGCAGAAGAACCGGGCAATGGGAAGTCACGGAATTGTATCTGAGATCTGTAAAGAAATTCTTGCCTGATTACCGTGCAGAAGACATCATGAACACGTTTTTCGTTCTTGGAGGAATTCCGGCGTATCTTGTACATTGGGACAGTAAAAAAGACTTTTTTGAGAACATAGACGAATTCATATTATCTAAAGGGAAATATCTGTATGAAGAGGGCGACTTTTTACTGAAACAGGAGTTTCGTGAGCAGTGGATATATGCACTTATACTCAAAAAACTGTCACTTGGGTACAATTCTCTTGGAAAACTGTATTCCGCCACTAACATGGATAAATCGAATTTGTCTAAATACTTGAACACTTTAGAGAATCTGCATATAATTCGACACATATTGCCACTCCATAAAAGAAAGGGTGGAATATACGTGATAAGTGATGACTATCTGGATTTCTGGTTCAAATTTGTATATAACAATCGGGATAAACTTGAGCTTGGAAACAAAGATGTCGTATTGGAAAAGATTAAACGAGAATTCAGCAGTTATTCCGGCAAAAGGTTTGAATATCTAATTGAAAAAATGATTGGCTGGGGTCACATCACTTTTCCGATCGAGTACACGGATATTCGCAAATGGTGGAATAAGGAAGTAGAGATCGATCTTCTTGTAACAAACGATGAATCAAAAGAGATCATGTTTATTGAATGTAAGTGGAAAACACTTTCCTTGAGAGATTCACTAAGAATACTTGAAAAACTCAAAAGTAAATCAACGTTTGTAGAATGGAACAAAACGGATAGAGTGGAATCTTTTGGTTTGATTGCAAAGCAGATCAAAGAAAAGGATATCTTAATAGAAAAAGGCTTTTTTGCGTTGGATTTAGCTGATCTTCAGATTTGATCTACCAAAAATTAGACATTTTAGGCTTGTACACGGTGGTATTGTTAAATGTTTGGTACAAATATTATAATAATTGTTATACCACAAAATAAAATTGGGGCAATCGTTTGTGTTCATTTTTTTATAGTATATGTTTTATAAATATATAGTCCGAGTCAATGCGAACAAAGTGAGCATTTTCTTGTAATATATAATTTATAGAATTATATAGTCCGAGTCAATGCGAACAAAGTGAGCATTTTCTTGTAATATATAATTTATAGAATTATATAGTCCGAGTCAATGCGAACAAAGTGAGCATTTTCTTGTAGTATATAATTTATAGAATTATATAGTCCGAGTCAATTCGACCGAAGGGAAATTTTCTCGTTTGAAATAGCAAGGTTCTATTCTACGAGTCTCTAAATGCTCTGCAGTTTTTTATCAATAAGTTTACGAATATGCTAAATGTTATATGTATGCAAGTCGTACAAACTTGTAGGGAGTGTTGATGAAATATATTACAGAGTGATAATTCATGCTTTGTCGCGGGGTTTCAGTTTCAAGTTTTAGATTATAGTGGGCATTGATTGCATATTCAGTGACATTACGAATTGACTTGACACTGAGTGGTATACATCAAAATTTAATGTAAATTAGTTGTGGGGGAGGAGTTGGGGATGGGGGATTTGAAGTAATGGATAGCAGATCTTAAAGCAGGGATCAAATCTATGGAGAGAAGATAAGTATATGGATTTTGATTATCATAAGGATATGTTCAATTCTATCGGACATATTGCACTGATCCTTGACCCGGAGCATAACATATTAGAAGCCAACCGCGCAGCATTGAAAGCTATAGGCAAATCTGAAGAAGAGATCAAGGGGAAAAAATGTTATGAAATATTACATTCAACCGATCATCCCCCTGAAAACTGCCCCATGGAAAAGATGCGCCTTTCTGGACACTTAGAGTCATCTGAAATGGTGGTAGAAGCTCTAAATGGCATATATCTTGTTTCATGCACACCTCAATTTGATGAAAAAGGCGTTTTTAAAAGTGTTATCCACATTGCCACAGATATCACTGAAAGCGAGAATGCTAAAAAAGCACTAAAAGTGAGTGAAGAAAGTTATAGACGACTTATCGAAACCGAACCTGAGTGTGTCAAACTTCTGACGGAAGATGGCATTCTAGTTGACATGAATCCAGCCGGTCTTAGTATGATCGAAGCAGATTCACTCGAACAGGTAGCAGGCAAATCCGTTATAGATCTCATAGATCCAGCATTTCATGAGGATTTTGTGAATCTCGTCAGGCATGTTTTTGAAGGTGAATCCGCTATACTTGAATTTTGTATAACTGGTCTAAAGGGTACAAAACGATGGCTTGAAACCCATGCAGTACCTCTGCGTGATAAGGATGGTAAAATTAATTTCCTTCTTTCGGTTACCCGCGATACTACAGAGCGCAAGCAAGCGGAAGAAACCATCCAGAAACAGAATAAAAACCTGGCAGCGTTGCTGGGGATTAGCCAAACACTTGTTCAAACGTTCGATATCGATACATTGATGCAAATTATTCTCAGGGAAATGACTGCTTTTATCGGGGTTGCCTGTGGCAGTGTGTACTTGATAGATGAGAATGCAGGCACGGCAATTTTGTGGGCACACCAAGGTCTTTCTGCTGAATTTGTAGAGAAAATCCGATGTTTGTCAATTGATGATAAATCTGTTGTAGCAGTGCTTGAATCTAAAAAACCCATTATGTCGCAAGAACCATTACTTTGTAATGGTTATATAAATTCATCAGATAAAGAACACAATGACAAAAATGTTGTAATTTTCTCACTACGTTCGCATGAAAAAGTGATAGGTTTTGTCAATTTAACAATACCACTTGATCGCCAGATCAGTGATGATGATATGCGCATGATGGAATCCGTAGGTAATGAGGTTGGAATTGCAGTGGAAAATATACGTTTGTTCGAGGAAACAAAGAAAGCATACGATGAACTCAAATTACTTGATGATATGAAAAATGAATTTTTATCGAATGTTAGTCATGAGCTCAAAACCCCACTCGTTTCGATCAAAGGATATAGTGAATTAATGTGCGATGAATCGCTTGGTGCGCTTAATGAGAAGCAAAAAAAAGCAATGGAAGTTGTTTCCCGCAATTCTAAACGGCTAAATAATCTGATTGACTCACTTATATACCTGACTATGGAAAAAGCTAAAAAGATTGAGTTTAGATTTGATCTAATCCAGATAGTTGATATCATAAAGCAGGCAGTTGCCGATGTTTACCCGATAATTGAGAAAAAGGGTCTGACCATTATAACAGATATGCCGGATGAGTTGCCCAAGGTAAATGGGGATACTGACAGGTTGACAGAGGTTATTATCAATCTTATTGACAATGCAGTTAAATTCACACCCGCAGGCGGTGAAATTACAATAGCAGCATGCGAAGAACCTGAAATTATCCATGTAACTGTAAAAGATACCGGGGTAGGTATTCCAAAAGATTCCATCTCAAAGTTATTTGATAAATTTTATCAGGTCGATGCATCAACGACACGCAGATATGGCGGAACCGGACTGGGGCTCTATATTGTAAAAAGCATTGTTCAAATGCATAATGGGCAAATATGGGCGGAAAGTGAAGAAGGGGTTGGAACAACTTTCCATATATTATTACCTAAAATCTGCCCACAAGTTTAGATGAACAAGAAAATGCTCACTTCGTTCGCATTAACTTGGACTACATAATCCTATAGATTATATACAACAAGAAAATGCTCACTTCGTTCGCATTAACTTGGACTACATAATCCTATAGATTATATACAATGAAAAAATCCTCGCAAATGCTCTGATTATATGAGTATATACTATAAAAAAGTCAA
>JAHYJJ010000083.1:0-6153 GCA_019429165.1 Methanosarcinaceae archaeon
GTGAACCTGTGCTGTTTTAGGCGGTGTGAGATCCCTTTTATGCCGGTCTGCTCAAAATATGCGTTGAATGATTGTACCAGTACTCTTTCAAATTCAGTCATGTGTTGCCTATTGGATAGAAGATTTCAATAGATGTTCTCGTTTAGGATTTCGATAGATGTTCTCGTTTAGGATTTCGATAGATGTTCTCGTTTAGGATTTCGATAGATGTTCTCGTTTAGGATTTCGATAAAAGTTCTCGATTTTTTAGTGTCAGATATCCCTGAATCATATTAAATGTTGCTTTATGGTGCTATAATTATTTGATAACATGATTGTGATAACATATTTGCGTTAAGTTGATGTACCTAAAGCAACACTTAAGGCATAATGAACAAAAAACTACTCGAAATTTTTTCAGCAATTGGCTCGACCCTGATATTCATAATACTGCTTATTGGAGTAAATGTTGGCGGTATGGTGCAAAAGGAGTATGGTTTCATTGCTGCAATTGTGATATATATAATGATCACATCAGTGCTGGGCATTAAATTGACTGAAATCCCGGATAATTGAAAATCATAATGAATCTGATAATGGACTGATTATCAATGGTAGTAGCCACAAAATATCTCAATTTTGATACAAAGGGTGATACTGATATTGTTGATATCACGGATGATGTCGCAATGGCAGTTAAGGATTCAGGGATTGATAATGGTGTCGTTACAGTCTTTGCACCAGGCTCTACTATGGCAGTGACAACTCTTGAGTATGAACCCGGACTTGTTTTTGATCTGAAACAGGCACTTGAGAGGATCGCACCGCAAGGTATTGTTTACCAGCATAATGAGCGCTGGCATGATGGAAATGGCCATTCGCATGTGCGTGCATCCCTGCTTGGACAAAGTGATACTTTTCCTATAATTGATGGGAATATTGCGCTTGGGACATGGCAGCAGATCATCTGTATTGATCTTGATAACAGACCAAGGTCACGTAAATTGATTGTTCAGATCGTCGGAGAATAGATAAAATGCAATTAATTTGAATAAGAGTTGATAATATCTAAGATTTATTCAACAATTCATCGAAATTTATTTAATGATTGTATCCAATGAATGATATATAAAATTAAATCATAGAGTAATAAGTAATTAATATAATTAATTTGCGGGGATTTTTATGAAATACACATACCAAGATTCTACTGAATTGCCATATCAGAGAGATTTTGTTCAGGACATGAAGAATTTGATTGAGGTTACAACTAAAGTAATTCCTCTTGAAAATTCCGCGATCGAGATGAATGATGAGGAAAAATCAGAGACTATTTTGCTTAAGAATAGGCTTAATGACCTGGACAAGTTTGAAACAAACTTGAAAACGTTTATTGAGGATGCTTCTAAGGATGCGGATGCAAAGGAGATCCTTGAATTCAGAAATACGGTTATTGATTCATGTGTTACAAGTGCAGCGAAAAGTAGAGAAACTCTTGATAAGGAAATTGAACGAAGTCAAAAGGTTTCAACGCGTGAAGTTAGCAGGTTGGAATCTCAGATACTATCGCTACTTAGCCTGATATTTGAAGCCGGTGTGTATGGTGCTAAAAAGAGTTACTCAGCATCAATGATTGATAATGTGTTTCGAGGTACATTGAAAGCATCTATTGATGGTATGGATTATGAATCAAATATCATCTTTGCAAATGATGTGCTGACAGTCAAGGGATTGTACAAGGAATTGTCTTTGCCGACATGGGCTAAAGCCGGTTTGCTGCAAAAGGATAATAAGTCCAAGTCTGTGGACGTATCTGATTTTATTATTAAATCTATCAATTATAATGACTCAGGAAATCTGGAATGTATTTTTGAGAATAAGAAGTCTGAGCGCAAGTTCAAGATCACAGGGAACAATTCTGATTATCGGGTTTATTATGAAGATTATGACATCACAGGTGATGATGAACTTTCAAAATTACTGAATATGGATGAGATCTCCGAGTTTGCAGATGAGGCAAAGACGTACGTGCAGGAATATATTAAGTCACAAACATTGACACGTGTCTTGATAGATGGAAAGGATGCTATCAGGAACAATGAGGTATTCGACTGCTTAAAGCTTATTGCTCAGCAGTATGGGGATATTGTAAAGGAATGTCTTGAGAGGGGTTATGTAAAGTCCGAGATTACGATCAAGATCGAGCAAATTGACGGTACAAGAACTGAGAAATACGTGACCAAGAATGAAGTGTTCAACCAGTTGGCCGAGATCGGAAGCGAAGGGCTTGAACTTGCTGGTATTCTTGGTGTTGAAGAGTGAGAAGGGGGTATTTGGATGGAGAAGCGGGGGGTGGTGGTGGCACTTTTGTGTCCCCTCCTCATCAATTCAGTTTAGATCTCTTGGGTAGTTAGATCTATTTCCCATTCAAGCGTTTGTTATCCAATATACTCTTGTTTGTTTTTACAGTTATATTTATGGAAACAATGGTTAGAATGACTTATTCTAAGCAATGTTTATGATTATAGATGGCGGATTTTTTAGTAACAACTATAACTCAAAATAGAAAGAATGCGGCTGCCGGGATTCGAACCCGAGTTCTTGGCTTGGGAAGCCAAGGTCATACCACTAAACTACAGCCGCACATAACGTCTATTTCAATTGATGGGATTTTATGATTATATCCTTTGTGGTTTTGGGAGGAAAAAGTGCACCACGAGTGCTGCAGGCACTCGCTTAAACTTCATACATGTCTGAATTGCTCACTCATATTTTTTGATGATCTCATCAAACGCATCAACCACAATATTAAGGTCATCCCGTCCAACACCATATGTGCTCAACTTGAAGAACTTTGTAAGACCTGCTTTGATGCCGTGGATGTTTCGCTCTTTCAATTCCTTGTACAGGAAATAGCGTCCCTTTTTCACTTTTTGGGAAATGTCAAAAAAGATCGGTGCCTCAAAGAACATAAGGTCATGGTCGTGGGGTTTGTCGCCGATCTGGATTAGTCCCATTCCCTCTAGTTTTTCCGAGAACCAGCGCGCATCTGTAACCTCGTTGTCCCAGTTGTGTGTTCGTTTGACAACTGTCGGGAACGAGGCGATCATAGTCATGATCGTGGCACCGCGTGCCGTACATCCCAACAATTCAATTTCCTTGACCTTATGGGTCGGAGATTTCTCAAACACAATGTCTGCATATTCTTCCACCGCACCCAAAACACCTATCGGACCCGATGCAGCCATGGATTTGTGTCCGCTTCCGACAACGAAATCAGCGCCAAGATCCTTAGCATTGATCGGCATCTTGCCGACCGAATAAGCACCATTGAGCAGCAGGGGAACATCGTATTGATGGCAGATGGATGCAACTTTCTTTGCATCTACAAGGTTGCCGTAATTACCATCAGGATATGTCAAAAGAGCGAGTGCCGGCGGTTTCCCGCTTTCCTTGATGACCTCTTCGATCGCCGTCGCATAACCTTGTGGTTCGGTTTTGTAATCAGGATTGCCGGAATTTTGGACAGTCTTGATATTCAGACGTGCGCGTTGTGCTGCAACGTATGATGTATAATGTGCTACCTGATCAAGCACAATCCAGTCGCCTTCCCTGGCCATTGCATGCATCACTGTAAATTTTGATTCACGCGCACCGTTTGTCACACGCACTTCATCAATCCCTAAAAACTCAGGCAAAGCCTCATGCACAAAATCATAAATTGGTGGCGTCTTGATCTGATCAAGCACACCCGGGCAAAAATCACAGACCGAATACCCATCACCCCATTGTGTAAGAGCACGACGTGCTTCATCCGTAAGAATACCGCCCCTCTGAAGCGGGTCGATATTGATCGCATTCAGGGGTCCACGTTCAATGTACCCATATTTTTGTAGTGAAATGTCATCAAGTATCATTATATCTCCTCATATTTTGAGTGTTATGTTAATAAACAACCCGCATATACATCAGGTGTATATATAAATTAAATGAATCAATATTTGACAAAATCAAACAGAAATTAGTAATGCGGTCTGTCCCAGAACTCCACTAAATCTATAATTTTTAATATTTGCAACTAATATTCTACCTGAGTTTTACTTTTTAGTTTTCAAATGAATTTTTTCGTGAATAATTTATAGAGATTGATTATCCTTATTATTCCACTTTACATAATTATCGACGTCAATATAATCTTTTAAATAGTTGTGTCGTAAATATTACATGTAAAGTATAATTTTTATGAATATTAAATAAGACGTATTTTTTATATTCAAAAAATATGATAAAAATCAGCAGTTTTTGCTACCTTTAAGATTAGAGAATTATCTCCCGGAAGACCACATAGCCAGAATACTGAATAACATCATAGAAGCAGTTGATACTACTGCTATCGAATCCACATATTCTTAAAATGGCTCCTCTGCATACCACTTTATACTTATGTTAAAAATTTTGTTTTATGGATATATGATCAATATTAGAAGTTCAAAAGACATTCAAAAAATGATTTCCACTGGTGGACTTTGTGTGAAAGATGGGGATTACATGTGTGCATATATATTTTTTGAAAATAGGTCTTTAATTCGATTGTTAAATTATTAGAACTTTTGATTGTGTCAAAATTTAGTTTTTGGGATAGCCTTAAGGGGAATATTTAAATTATATACCGCGTATGTACTGAAATCATCTAAATGCCGAAATACTGTTTAGTAATTTATCATACATTTCATATACTATTCAAGTAGCACTAAATCTTGATCTTAACACTATTTAAATTTGAGGTCAAAATTAAATCTGAAATGAACTTAATGTTAAACTTAAACGTAAAATTAAAATTAAAATTAAACTTGCAATTATAACTATACAAGGAGATATTTAATGGCAAAACCAAAAGTCGAATTCTGTACATCCTGTGGTGTGCATCTCGTAGAGCGCGGTTATGTGAATTTTCCATGCCCTGCATGTAATGCAGAACTTGGAAGATGCGTAAGCTGCAGGCAGCAGAGCAATGAATACACATGCAAAGAATGTGGTTTCTTGGGACCTTAAGGTGTTGTGAATGGGAGAAGTTGCAGCAACTATCAAGATCATGCCGGAGAGCACGGAAACCGATCTTGTAGATCTTAAAATTAAACTTGAGGCTGTATTACCAAAAGGTTCTGAAATATATAGTTCAAAAGAAGAACCAATTGCATTTGGTTTAAAAGCACTCATACTTGTCGTACTTGTGGGCGATCTTGAAGGCGGCACAGAACAAGTAGAAGATGTATTTGCAGCAGTTCCAGGTGTTGAAAGCGTTCAGGTTACTGAACTCGGACGACCTGTTTAAGTATATTTTTTCAGCACATATATTCTTTTTTTTCTTTTTTTGTGGGCTTGTAGATCAGGGGAAGATCGTTACGTTCGCAACGTAAAGGCCGCGGGTTCAATTCCCGCCGAGTCCACTGTTTTTGAGGTCCGCATTGTTGAATATAACCTCAGTTAGCGATTTGTAAAGATCAATGAAAAGAGGGGATGACACAAACACACACACTTTGTAAGGAAGGGTATATTGATCCAGGGTTTGAGGGTAGGATGTATGAAATCATAAATGTGTGATATTGCGTCAGTAATCTATCATAGTCGTTCATGATACATAAATACATTGTGTTTATTAAAGAAGTGCATCAAACTTAATATTGATCGGTGCATAAAAGGAGCCAATGACACGAAACATCACTGTTAGTTTATGTTCAGGCAGGACTGCCTATGAAGTAAAGGTCACGGAAAAGATCGATCTAATAAATGCAGCTAAAAAAGTAAAAGCAAAGGTTGCGACAAAACACATTATGATACTTGATTTTTCCGACGCAGAGGTGTCACTGTTCCCAAGCGGAAGGATGTTGATAAAACGTGTTGCCAATGAAACCGAAGCTTTGAACATTGCGAACGATTTATTGGATTGTATATCAGATTAACTAATGTGTATTTGTATGGATATATTAGGATGGCTGCGTAAATGGGATTATTCTATCTGAAACTAAAAACAATGCGACCGCCGCCATGCGGCACGTTCCGTCCATACCAATTTGAACGAGAAAATCCTCGCTATGCTCGGATTTACTCGCACTATATATTTATAAAATATATACTATGAACTAAATAGTTAGCAAAACATTTATTAAAACTTGT
>JAHYJJ010000084.1:0-6114 GCA_019429165.1 Methanosarcinaceae archaeon
TACAAAATATCTGCACTGTGGGCAGGTCAGGAGGGTTCATTCCTTCTCTGGACATGGTTCATACTGCTGATGCTCCTCTTTATGCAATACACAGGACACACAAAATATCTTGTAAATACAAAATTGATGGAATTTACACGTTCCCTCTCGTTGCTGATCGCATCTGTGTTCCTGCTGCTTCTGGTGCTCAAAAATCCATTTGCAGCATACCACTTAATTCCGGGTGGAATGCTTGAACCGACCAACTGGGACGCTTTTGTAACGCTATACGAAATACCATACGGGCAGGGCATGAATCCATTGCTCAGGAATCCGTGGATGGCAATACACCCACCGGTCCTGTTCCTTGGTTATGCGGCATTCACCATCCCATTTGCAGCAGCAATGGGAAATTTGGTCCTTGACGATAAAAGATGGACAAAAATCGCAGCAGACTGGATGAGAATCTCATGGTTGTTCCTAACTCTTGGGATCGGTCTTGGCGGATACTGGGCTTATGAGGTACTTGGATGGGGGGCATGGTATTGGACCTGGGATCCTGTTGAAACCTCATCGTTCATCCCATGGGTCGCAGCAACAGCATATTTACATGCACAAACACGTACAAAACATGGTGAATATAGATTCCTTGCACCAATGCTTGCAGTGGTCTCATTCATACTTGTTGTATTTGCAACATTTGTAACAAGAAGTGGAATGTGGGCATCTGTACACTCGTGGCAGGATTTTACGTTTGAAGCCGGTGTTATAGCCGTATTCCTTGCAACACTGATATTGTCAAGCGCGATCCTGTTGACCAAAAGGTACCTTGCAGAAGAATAAATTCCCTTGAATGATTAACGGACTTGCATACGCGCAAGTCCAACCTTTTTTTATTTTCATTATTATTATTATTATTATTATTATTATTATTATTATTTTGTTTCTTTTTTGCCCATACTCATCAATTCCCTAAATAGATACAATAATTATTTCACAATTTTTGACACCGAGGCAATCCGGCGCAGGCGGCACGTTCCTTTATCACCGACTATAAGACGAATGCACAAAATCACATTATTATGTTTTCGATTATCTTCGTGCATCAGAATGAGCATTATGACAATATGCTTTGTTTTTATGACGTTTTGGGAACGTGCGCGCTTCGCGCGGTGGTAGTACCGACATTTTAATTATATTTTAAAAATGCACCCAAACATACCATTTTTTTATAGTATATGTTTTATAAACATATAGTTCGAGTTAATCCGAGCGTCAGCGAAGATTTTCTCGTAGTATATAATCTATAAGATTATGTAGTCCAAGTTAATGCGAACGAAGTGAGCATTTTCTTGTGATTATTGATTGATATGTCTATGTATTTGCCATACAAATACGATACATTTATTAGAAAAACCTTTGATAGAACATTTATGCACATTATTTTCAATTCTAATGTTGACTGCATTTGTGATTTTACTTATAATTTCATCTGGCAGCACAAAGGCGAAGAACTTGACCCTGATGCACTCATCCCATCTCAGAAGGATTCAGAATATACCTACCGACAACTTGTGGAAACACTCACCAATGGTGAAGATGTGCACATATCCGGTTCTGTTGGAAAGCGATTTGCATCCAGTCTTGGAGTCAACCTGGTCTATTTTGGAGGACATGGTGAAACACTTGATGTAGGTTGTGTGTTTGTTGATGGCGATATAGGTACACGAGCCGGGATCAGCATGGTGAGTGGTGCCATATACGTAAGTGGTACAATTGATGAACCTATGGGGAATATCGTTGAAGTTGTGTCAGATGAAGAAAGATACAGGAAATACGTATCCATAACCGATATTTTGCAAAACGGGCAGAATGATGTTGAGTTTGTAGATTCACGAAACGAATTTGATGGAAAGACCCTCACGCTTGGTGATGGTATATTGCGAGATACCGTTGCTGCTCGTCTTGATGTGGATACAACAGTTGTTGTATCAGGTGATGTTGACCTGAGTACAGGTATCCTGATGCGAAAAGGAAAGGTGATCGTTGAAGGGGATGGAGGTATGAATGCCGGAGTCCTGCTAAACGGCGGACGTGTTGTCATCATGGGGAGTACAGGGGAATTCGCAGGTACAGGCATGCGAAATGGCGAAATAATTGTTGGTGGTAAGGCACAGGGATATCTTGGGGCAAATATGAAAGGTGGCAGTATATACGTAAAAGGTGATGTCAAAGCAGTGCCTCCTGCAAAGGTTGGAGCGGTTGATGATATGAAGTTGTTGCAAAAAGAACTTGGCATAAACAGGATGATCGCAATGATGTTCAAGAAAATTGGTATTTGATAGAGGATTTTGTAGAGATCATCGATAGAAATGTTCGATAACAAATACCAAAACTACTTTAATATAAAAGGATAAACAATACTGCGTGGGTAAATTTGTGATAGTTTACGAAATCTTATACAAATAATCAATTTTTAACATTAAGAACAGCGAGCAAAACCATGTTGCGACAACGATTCATTATTGATACTACTGCACTGACCGATACACAAGTACGAGAGTCGATAGGGGCTTCTACATTATGTGATGGGATGCGCGGAGTTCTTGAACTGATAGCAGACGCTCGCCTGCAACTTGGTATTAGTTGCTACGTACCTTTCCCGTCTGTGTATGATGAACTACACGATTTTGCCAAGAACAATGGATGCGACAGTGATGTACTCGCAAAGATCGATACATGGCTTGTCAAAAAGACACCAGACCGATATAATGTTATGATCTCATCGCGTATGTTCCACGAATACGTATCTCACATGCGTGAGCGCATAAACAAGGGAATGAACATAGCGGAAGAAGCAATATTGGAAGCAGCTAGAGAATGTCTTTTCCTGACATCAGAAGCAAAACATAAAAACGAAATTGAAGAAGAGATCGAGCGTGAGGTTATCGGCAAAATCGTTGGAAAGTTCAGGAACAAATACCGCAATGCTCTTCGCTACGGCATTTTAGACAGTGCACCCGATATTGATGTATTGCTGCTTGCAAAGGAACTTGATGCGGCTGTTGTTGCAAGTGATTTTGGGATCCAGAAGTGGGCTGAACAGATGGGTGTGAGATATGTGCCTGCAAATACATTTCCGATGATGCTTAAGGAATACCTTAAACATACATCAAATCTGGAATAGGGGGGAGGGCGAATTGTTCGATAAATTATAGGTTGAAATTGAAAGGCATCGTCAATTACATCATCAACCACCTGTTCATTGATTCTCACCCGCCATCGAATTATATCGAGAAAATATATCAAATGACGTAGCAGCACGCGCGCGAGAATATTTTGATTCTAAACTGCACCCGCTACAAAAGACAAAAGAGCAAACAGCATCGCGATCTTAAATAGTTTTGACGACTTTGTCGCATTATTTTTAACAATGATCTCGAACACTGCGACCGCAAAAATAATATCTGCAAACACTACTACGTAGAGATATGCAGGACTCAACATCGATTGCAGATACGGGATCGGACTTGCAAGCACTGCAAGAAAACCAACAGATGCTGCAACGTATGCAGACCTTTTTATACCAATCTTGATCGGGAGAGTGTTCGCACCATCTTTTTTGTCGCCTTCAATGTCCTCAATATCCTTCACGATCTCGCGCGCGATGGTTGCAAATGTTGCAAGCAGGAAAAGAACTGATAAAGCCTTCAAACCTTCCATTCCAAATACTGCACCGCCAAACAAAAAAGTAGAACCAGTGAGATAGCCGACACTGATGTTCCCAAGCAAAACCGTGCGCTTCAGTGTTCTTGCATAATAGATCAGAAGCAGAGAATTGAACAATGCGATTACGCCGCACATCACGTTAATGAAAAATGCCAGTGCAGTACCGACTACAAAAAGGACGAGTGAAAAATAAAGTGCCTGCGACAAGCCAATTCGCCCTGAAGGAATCGGGCGTGAAGGTTTGTTCACAGCATCGATCTCAACATCATAATAATCATTAATTGAATTGCCTGCACCTGTTATTAAAAATACTGCAAAGAATATTAAAATCGTATCAATGAAGGGGATCATGACTGCAGAATTTAGCATACTATATGCAATCAGAACACCTATGACGGCTGCAAATGCACCCATCAGGCAATTCTCGAACCTTATCAATTGAAAATATGCACGCATGGAGTACCATTCACAGCCAAAATATAAAATTCTACTTACTTCTTTTGATGTCAAGCATCCGGTCAAGCGCTCGTTTTGCCTTAATTCTCACATCTTCCGGCACAGTCACAACATGTTCCATATTTTCAAGTGAATTCAAAACCGCAGCCAGAGTGGTCATTTTCATGTTAGGGCATATTGCATATTCTGATGCAGGATAAAACTTTTTGTTCGGGTTTTCCAACTCAAGTCTGTGTAAAAGACCGTTTTCCGTACCAATGATAAATTCATTGCAATCAGATTCATTCACATACTTTGTCATGCCAGTCGTACTGAAAATATGGTCTGCAATCTCTAGAACATCATTACGGCATTCAGGATGTGCTATGAATTCGGCATTTGGATGCTCATCTTTCATGAGCAGCACATCGCCTGCAAGTATCTGGTGATGGGTCGGGCAATATCCCTCCCATGGAATAATCGTTTTGTCTGTGTGCTTTGAAACATAGTTTGCGAGATTCTTGTCAGGAACGAACAGTATCTCATTTTCTTCAAGGGAATTTACAACCTCGACAGCATTTGCAGATGTACAGCATATATCACACTCAGCCTTAACTGCGGCAGATGTGTTGACATAACACACTACAATTGCGTTGGGGTGTTCTTTTTTTGCCTTTTTAAGAGATTCCACAGTGACCATTTCAGCCATAGGACAACCGGCATCGATCTCAGGTATCAAGACCGTTTTATCAGGGCTGAGAATAGCAGCACTCTCTGCCATGAAATCCACACCGCAAAAAACAATCACATCCGCATCCTGCTCAACAGCCTGCTGGCTGAGTCCGAGTGAATCTCCTACAAAATCTGCAATATCCTGAACCTCACTTCTTTGATAATTGTGAGCAAGGATCACGGCATTGCGTTCTTTTTTCAACGTGTTGATCTTATCAATAATATTTTGGATATCCTGCATATAATCACTGTGTCGATAATTAATCGTCCTAAATTACGGTACTAAACATATTATTTGAAATTTGCATTACAATAAGCACAATCGCATAAAACGTTTTCTTATTATAGCACTTTTAACTTTTAACATATTCTTAAAAATGTATCAGTTCAAGTGCCAATCTGAACTGGATTCGCTATTTTCTTAATTGTGGCAATAGCAGATAGTGCTGCAAGGTAACTGGTTTTTGGATTCGTGGGTGACGGAACATTCTCAACCTTTGTGTTGAACTTGCCAAACTCCCCTTCCACTGATATCTCATGAACGTTCGTAGTCAATGCCGGATCTGCCACGATCCTGACTTTTGTTCTTTCAAATCCAATTCCTGCAATGCTCAATGATGCTGCCACATTTACATTTGCAGGGAATGCCTTTACTGCTTCATTTGCGGTTCCTTCAAATATTACAGTCCTGCTTGTGATCTTATTAAGGTCAATTTTATTCTGGACAATATATGGAGCACCTTCAAAGCCACGCGGTGGTTTTTGTGTGGTCAGCGTGACAGAATGCACATCTTCCGACATGGCAGATTTTAATCCATCAAGCCCAACAATTGCACCGGATGGGAGATACACCTTGCAACCTTTCTCTTTTGCAAGACCAAAAATAGTATCGCGAAGTTTTTCGTCAGCAAATGCACCAATGCTCATGATCATTACATCGCATCCGGCATTTAGCGCAGTTAAAGCAACCTCAGGCACTGCCGCCTGTGATGCAGCCTCAACAATAAGGTCAACGTGTTGTACCATATCTGAAATATCAAGTACATGGGGAGTTGCGTTTTTCAACTGTGCTTTTACGGCTGCTGTGTTTTCATTATTCCTGTCGTAGACCGCATACAACTCAACACCCATTGAACCTTCATCGATCGCCTTGCATATTTCGGTACCTATCGCACCACATCCGACAACTCCTATCTTAAACATGTTAATTACGCTCTTATTAATTACGCTCTTATTAAT
>JAHYJJ010000085.1:0-6088 GCA_019429165.1 Methanosarcinaceae archaeon
ATGAAAGGCTTGAGCCGGATGTGGTGAAAGTCGCAAGTCCGGTTCTTAGAAGAGGGGGAGCGAGTAATCGCTCTTTCTTATTCGGCGTCGCACTGTTTTTGATTTCGATTCGTATGTTCGATTTTTGCATCCGGAATATCAGATAAACACATACGATAAATCTACATATCTTCGATCGTCACACTTAGCATAACATCGCCCTGCTCGATCTTTACAACAACATCCTGACCTTCTATAACCTGACCAAACACTGAATGCTTGCCGTCAAGATGAGGTTGTGGAGCTTCTGTGATAAAGAACTGGCTCCCCCCTGTGTTGGGGCCTGAATTCGCCATTGATAATGTTCCTGTGGTGTGTTTTAATTCAGGATGGAATTCATCGGGAATATTGTATCCTGGGCCACCGGTTCCAGAACCCAGAGGGTCCCCGCCCTGTATCATAAAGTTGCGTATAACTCTGTGAAATGTTAACCCGTCATAAAATCCACTCTCTGCAAGATCAATAAAATTTTTTGTAGTTATTGGAGCCCGGTTTTCATAAAGTTCTATCTTGATGACACCTTTGTCAGTAACTATCGTTGCAATTCTGTTATCAACTGTTTTTTGATCCACTTCGCTATCCACACATCCAGATACCATTGAAAACAATACAATAAGTGCTAAAATCCATAACATCCATTTCATAATTTCACCATCTGCAAAGTTAATTATTCCCCCTGATCCCTGGCAGCATTGACATAAGCCCCGACAGCTGCACTTATAACTGCAACCTTCTGATCACGGTTATCAAGTGCAGATGCAAGTGTTGCGCCTTTTTCGGCATCTTCTTCGACAACCCTTTTTACATCATCAATTATATTATAGTCATCAATAAAATGAGTCGTAAGGTTTCCACTTCTGAAAGCCTCATGTCTGAGCACAGCCTTATGAAACGGAATATTGGTTTTAACGCCTATAACTATATATTCATAAAGTGCCCGCTCCATACGTGCGATCGCTTCCTCACGGTCACGTCCCCATACACTTAATTTGGATATCATGGAATCATAATACGGAGAGATGGTGTAACCCACGTGTACACCACTATCTATACGTACACCAGGTCCGCCTGCCGATCGGTATCTTCGTATCTTACCAGGGGACGGTGCAAAATCATTTAACGGGTCTTCAGCATTGATGCGGCATTCAATTGCCCAGCCACTGATTTTGATATCTTCCTGCTTATATGACAACCTGTCACCGCATGCAATATGGAGCTGGTCTTTCGCAAGGTCGATACCTGTTACCATCTCAGTGATGGTATGCTCGACCTGAAGACGCGTATTGACTTCAAGGAAATAAAAATCGCCTTTTGAGTACAGGAACTCAACCGTGCCTGCATTTTCATAACCGATAGCCTTTGCAGCCTTTACAGCGGTCTCCCCCATTTCTTTCCGAAGCTGCGGGGTCATGACCGGAGATGGTGCTTCCTCGATCAATTTCTGGTGTCTGCGCTGTATTGAACATTCCCTGTCAGAAACATACACAGTATTTCCACACTTGTCTGCAAGTATCTGGAATTCGATGTGTCTTGGCTCTTCAACATATTTTTCAATAAAAACAGTTGGATCACCAAACGCCGACTGTGCAACCGATTGGATCGAACTAAGCGCATGACCGACCTCCTCTTTGGAATGCACGATCTTCATACCGATCCCTCCGCCGCCCGCAGAAGCCTTAATGATCACAGGATATCCGATCGAATCAGCGATCTCAATGGCATCATCCACATTTTCGATAGGGTCTTCAGTACCCGGTACAACAGGAATGCCTGCCTTGATCATAGCAGTACGTGCAGCGATCTTACTTCCCATCTGTTCAATGACACTGCTCGGAGGACCAATAAATATAATTCCATTATCTTCACACTTTTTTGCAAATACAGCATTTTCAGATAAGAATCCATATCCAGGATGAATTCCATCCGCACCTGATTTTTTTGCAACATCAATGATCACATCCATATTCAGATAACTCTTACTCGATGGTGCCGGACCTATGAGATAAGCCTCATCTGCATATTTAGCAAAAAGAGCATTCTTGTCCGCTTCCGAATACACGGCAACAGTAGAAACACCCAATTCACGGCAAGCCCGCATAACACGAATAGCGATCTCGCTCCTGTTTGCAACAAGTACTTTGTTAAACATGTTTCTTCATCCTTTCCTGTCCAGTCTAACTTTATTGTATTGCCATCAGAACATCGCCGATTTTTACCGGATCGCCATCAGCAATGAGTATTTTCTTCACAATACCACCGTGGGTTGCGTGTACTTCATTCTCCATCTTCATTGCCTCAAGTACACATATCGTGTCACCTTCTGCAACAGTATCCCCAACCTCAACCTCGATCGATAGCACCATGCCCTGCATGGAAGTGGTGACTGCACCCTCAACAGATTCAGGTGTCACATTTACATTTGTTGGTGCATCTGCAACCGACACAAAACCACCTTTAGGTTCTAACTTAACATTGAACACATCGCCGTCAACCTCAACCCTGAATTCCGTAGGAATCGCGGCTGAGGGTGCACAAACGGCTACTTGTGCCGCCGCTGCAGGCGCAAGAATTTCCTCTGCCGTTTCACCTTTCAAGAATTTCGGGGCAATTGCCGGATAAAGAATATAGGTCAGCACGTCCTCTTCCTTCTTCACAAGACCCAGATCTTCTGCCTCTTTTTTCAGGCTTTCGTATTCAGGTTCCAAAAGGTCAGCCGGACGACATGTTATCGGCTTTTCATCACCTATGATCTTCGCGATGATATCATCACTGATAGGCGCAGGTGGACGACCATACAGTCCCCGCACATAATCCTTGACCTCTTTTGGAATAACCTTATACCGCTCGCCCATGAGCACATTCATAACAGCCTGCGTGCCCACGATCTGACTTGTTGGCGTAACAAGTGGCGGATACCCAAGTTCAGCACGAACCTTTGGCATCTCTGCAAGTACATCATCATACTTGTCAAGTGCATTCTGTTCTTTTAATTGTGACACCAGATTGGACAACATGCCACCGGGTATCTGGTACAGGAGCACGTTAGTATCGATCTGCTCAGAAATAGGATCAAGGATACCACGATACTCATCCTTTAATTTCTTGAAATGAGAAGCGATCTCTGATAACAGTCTCAGATCAAGTCCTGTATCATATGGAGTAGCTGCAAGTGATGCAACCATTGTTTCGGTTGGTGGCTGTGATGTACCACCTGATAATGGAGATAGTGCAGTATCGAGAATGTCCACACCTGCCTCACAAGCTGCCATGTAGCTCATCGGTGCCATACCGGAGGTACAATGACAGTGAAGTGCGATTGGCAATGATACTTCTTTTTTGATGGCTTTGATGATAACATGTGCCTCATGTGGTGAAAGCAGACCAGCCATGTCCTTTATGCACAGGGAATCACATTCAAGTTGCTCAAGGTCCTTTGCGAGTTCCACGAACTTTTCCACTGTGTGTACCGGACTGATAGTATAACAAACAGTTCCCTGCACATGTGCACCTTCACGGTTTGCCACCTTGATGGCAGTTTCCATATTACGAACATCATTTACCGCATCGAATATCCTGAAGATATCAATACCATTCTCATGAGCCTTTGTGACAAACTTGTCAACCACATCATCGGAATAATGGCGGTACCCCACCAGATTCTGACCCCTGAGAAGCATCTGGGCAGGAGTATTGTGCATATGTTTTTTAAGTTCCCGCAGTCGCTCCCACGGGTCTTCATTAAGATATCTTATACATGTATCAAAAGTTGCGCCGCCCCACATCTCAAGGGAAAAATATCCGACCTGATCCAATTTCTCAACTACCGGGATCATATTACGCGTGCGCATACGCGTAGCAAGAAGGGACTGATGGGCATCCCTTAGAATCGTTTCTGTAAGCTTAACTTTCATTGAACACCTCTATGAAACTGAAAATATTGATTATTCTGTGGATTATTTGATAATTGATTATGATTAATGAAATTGTACCTAATTGTACAACTCCTTTTATGTAGTTTCTGGTATTGGTTTATGTTCAAAATGTTATATGCCGCAATTGGTGGCAATACAAATGTGCAGTGTAATAACCTAATAGAAATACGGGTGGCACCAAAAACAAGAACTTGAGCGATTGCATGCCGCGATTGTGGCGATACGTTCAATAGGTGTCTGATTTATTTTTGAGTGCTCCGAATACAGCTCTGATAGTATGTATCAGTATTTCAAGAAATGTACAAGCGCATATACTTTACACATATATCATAAACTTGGCACTCATTTTGACAGCACACAACCGATATGGCTTTAACTCCTCATTCTTCTTCCATATCCAGTATTGTGATCCTGTAATTAGGTTTATGAAGTTCCCCAAATGAGCGTAACATCTTTTCGATCATAGATTTTGAGTATTCGACAACATCATCGTTTCCGCCACTTTGCATTAAAAAAACATCGGTTTCAACTTTTAATACCATAAAAACGTCATTACCTTTTTCAGTATCAATATGCAACATGTCTCCAATCTCAAGATCATTCAACTTCGGTCTTTTTGTCAATATTACATCTAATTCTCGTGTTGTCATTTTTTTACCTTCCTTCCGATAAATGCCCACTGATCATAAATACCAAATTCGTCCGTGTTATCCATGACCTCACCTTCAATACCGATCATACGCAATGCAGATTCCAAAATATCCATCTCGGATTTGCCATTGACCGTAAACAGCATAAGTGCGCCGTCCTTTGCCACCTTTGCCGATTCGAACATCATAAGAGCCCACATATCCTTATTAAACTCATATATAGTTCCAAGCATAAAACCAACTACACCGTCGAAACGTTCCGGTTTAAAGAAACTGGAGAGTGCAGTGGCATCCATTACAATACTTTTCTTTGGATCCAGTACACCATGCATAAGACCCTGACATACCGTACATTTCTCATATTCAATGGTTGTTGGATAAATACCCCGCTCATGTAGAACTATCGTAGACATCCCGTTGCCACAGCATATTTCCAGCACATCGCCATCAATAGAGATACCTTTTTGAGCAAGTTTTTTCAAAAGATCAGAAAGACGATTTATCCTGGCATTTGTATATATGCTTCCATAAGATTCAAGTGGCGTCGTGCATTCATCACATGTTTCACGGTTTACCAGTAAAAGTGAATAATATTCGATCAATGCATCATTCATCGAATCGTTTGCAACTTCAATCACCCGATCAGGTTGGTTTTTATCTAATATTAAATTTGCAAGTGATTCAAATTCATCGGCTGATTGGTTTGTTATAGAAGATAAGAAGATTGACCAAAAGTCAATTGGGACTTGTTCAGTCCTTTCATTGAATATTGCCAATCCTGTGGTTTTTGTACCATCGGTTATCCTGATAGTTCGCAGATGAATGTCATTTTCTTTCATTACATCTCGAATGTCCTTAAGATACGATATCGTAGTCATTATGGTCTTTTGAGAATAAAATCCAGGCTCAACAAGATATATTTCTTCTTCAATACCAAGCAGATCATCTAAAATCATGATCGTTTCAATCTAGGTAATGCGATATTAATATTTCGCATAATGATTGGTAAAATAGAAAATATATTTTTAATAACAAAATCATTGAACCTGAATCCACACCGGATCAAGTATGCCCATATACTTGGTACCACCATGTTCAAATACAACAGTAGGTTCAGTGATGGATATCCATCCCCCAACTTTTAGTTTAACTGTCCATGTTTGCTTTACAGTCTCACCAGGCACAATGGTTCCAAAAAAGAGATTCACATTCTTTACTTCAAGAGTATTTTGAAAAGTACCTTTTACTGCAAAATTCATATAAGGCTGCTGTGTAAAATTCTTAACCCATACATCGATCGTTGCTTTATTTCCAACCGATGATTGTTGGGATGGAACGAACTTGATATACTGGGCAATGGATTCTTTTTGTATGGTTACGGCGCCTGTGAGGTCAATGGACTTTCCAGTTTTGCCGGCTTTTTCTTTTTTGTCCAGGTAAATACCAGTTCCAAACATCAATATTGCA
>JAHYJJ010000255.1:0-1058 GCA_019429165.1 Methanosarcinaceae archaeon
ATTTTTTCAATTTTATCTTTTGTTCTTCGAGGTATGCGTGTTGGGATACTTGACATTCAAAATCACCTTGTAGCATATACTACATTGTAGCATTGTTACATTTATGTTTTTTGGTGTAGGTCGGTTTGATGCAAGTCCAAAATATTAAAAAAACCGTAAAACCAAAAATTTAGATAATTGTGATGTTATGAAAACATTGAACTACAAAGAAAACAAAAATAAAACTTGAAATGGTTAAGATATTTTATGAATGGTCTATACAGGAAATTGGGTGAAAACCATGAAAACAAGAGACGAAATACTTGGAATATTGAAGGATTTGCTCCCATATCTTGAAGACAACTTCAGTGTGAAAATTATTGGTTTGTTTGGTTCTTATGCGAGGGAGGAACAGACAGATACCAGTGATCTTGACATGCTTGTTGAGTTTAAATCTCCGGTTGGTTTTTTTAAATATATTGAACTTGAAGATTATTTAAGCGATAAACTTGAGGTCAAAGTTGATCTTGTCACTCCCGATGCCTTGAAGCCTATGATAAAACAGAATATCATGGGGGATGCTGTCTATGCATAAAAGGGATATGGGGCTATTTTTTCAGGATATAATTGAAGCTATAGGCAACATCGGTGAATATGTCCAAAACATGGATTATGATGATTTTTCACAGGATAAGAAAACAATCGACGCGATTGTCAGGAATCTTGAAATTATAGGTGAAGCTGCAAAGAATATATCCAACGAGACCAAGGCTAAGTATCCTGATGTCAATTGGAGGGCAATGGCAGGTATGAGAGATAAACTCATACACGAGTATTTTGGTGTCAGTACAATGATTGTATGAAATACCATAAAAGGAGACCTTCCTATGCTGGAAGGTCAAATAGAGAAGGTTTTAAAGATGGAATCAATCAAAAAAGATTGAGTGGCTACAAACAACAACATTTATATATCGTTATGTTCAATTGAACATAACCATGACGACTAAACATATTATTCTATCAATTACCATATTATCCATAATGCTGGCAGCATCAATTTCAGGGTGCATAGGCATATC
>JAHYJJ010000086.1:0-6043 GCA_019429165.1 Methanosarcinaceae archaeon
TTATATGAAAACGCTCCGCCTACGGCGGTTGTATTGGTTTTAGTTTCAGATAGAATATTTACATTTACGCAAATATCTAACCACATCTATACAAATACCAAAATTCAATCAACGATCAATTCCAAGTTCATTCAAAAGAAGATTTCGCGTACAAAGTGATATGTGGTGTGCCAGTTCGATCGAACTACGCTCGCCAAGTGATTCCTGATACTTGAAATCACGTGAGAACATGCTTGCAACCACTCCTTCAGGTTGATTATACATTTCCCCGTGCTCTGTTATTATCGTTCCCTCAAACTTGATCTCTTTTGCAGTATCCTCGATGACCTGTATGATATCTGTCAATTCAGGTGCAGAGTCCAGCCAGAATGTTTTGATCTTGACCTGGTTCACTTTCTCTATATGATCTGCGGTGATCGATACGGATACGGCTGCACACACCATATAATAGCGGTCATTGATCTTATGGCGTCCCGATATGTCAACTGCAATTATACTGTACATATATTTGCCTCATATTTTTGGGTTGACATTAGTTCTCGTGTGATAATCACATCTTGATCCTGCCAATATCAATATACTCGATCCCTTTCTCGCTCTGCACTGCAAAGATCATGTGCTTCCTGACACTATTTGCCACTCGGATCGCCCGTGACATAACAGGCAGTGCAAATTCATAGTCAGGTGTAATTGTATGTACAAGATTCTCAGAGTGTGGTATCTTGTCAAGTGACTTGACCTGGCTGTACAGCCTGAAATGAGTCCCGAACTTAAATCCGGTCTTTGGAACAAGTCCGCGATTTCGTAGATCCTCGTACACTTTATACTTGCCTATAAATTCAGGTTCGATCGCAGACGCACGTCTTGAAAACTCCTCTATGTTCAAAACGTGGTCGGATTCGCGGTCATGTATATCGATAATTCCATTTTCAAGCAGGTAAGCGGATTCCACAAGTGACAACTGCAATCTGCTCTCATCAAGCATCTTGCCATAAAAACCATTCTCAAACAATGTACTCGAGGCTTCACTGTCCCAAATTATCACGCGCTCTTCCAAAAGTGTTGCATGTGCTTTGATGTCTGGATATATCTCATCCATTTCTCCTTTTGGATCCACGGACTTGACCTCGTAGAAAGTGATATCACTCTCCTCATCAACAATCGCAAGTATCATCTGTTTGCGGACATTAGAAGCAGCATTCAATGACCTCATCAGATCACGAAGTGGCATTGGTATGCGCTCGGTGCGGACATAGACAAAACTCTTCGCAGCCGTCTTGCCAGGATGCCCGCCTCTTGGATATATCCTGAAATCAGTAACACTGGGCTGAACATAAAATCCCCTTTCTCGCAGGTCTTTATAGACGATATATTTCAACTCAAAATATTGCTGTCGCATTGATGCGACCTTAAAGAAATCTGCAAAATCAAGCATACCACCTTCTAGTTCGATATCGATCCTGTTGCGGTAGAGTAGAAATGCAGCCTCGATCAGTGTAAGTTCAAGAATATCTCCTTTCGGTCGCCCGTAATATCCTACATTATACAGTTCATTAATAGCCTGTTTACCGGCCACAACAATATCTTTGGTCAATTTACCTATCACTTGAGTCACCTAAAAGTATATGTAATAAAAAATTGAAAATCGTACGATATTTGATTACAACACAAGATTAGTGAAAAAAGTCATGTTTCGTCAAACGGTTCGATCACAACTAATTTATCGGCTTCCATGATCAACTTATTGATGTTATGCCATGCAATTATCATATCAGATGTATTGTCAGATGGCACGAAGTATATTCCAAAATCATCAAATTCTGTAATTCTTCCAGTTCTGAATGTTAAGGAACTAAGTTCGATCGTTATTTCTTTGTCAATACAGTTTTTGAATACTTCCAGATTCATCATGATTTTTTCCTCTATCAGGATGAGGTACACTTAATTATAATAACTATGACTATACTTAAAATTCACTTAAAAGTACTTATAATTATAGAAATTAAGCAGTCAAATCCCAGAAACACACTTTACAAACGATCCTGCAAATTCCTTGTATGAAACCCCATGCAAATGAGCATACGAGCCTATAGTATTATTCACCGTAAGTCCATCCCAGCCATCAATGATCCCAACTCCACGGGAAAGTTTTATCGCAAATTTTGTATCAGGGGGTATATCTACGATCTCGGAATGATGGAACTCATGTCCCTTGAATGAATTTCCACTTTTCCCGATAACAGTATCCATCTCCAGCGTTCCGAAATTATAACTGACAACCCTTGTGTGTCCCATCAACGTATGTCCAGGAAGTGCGCCAACCATCCGGTGCGTGGATTCCGGCATATCAGCCATGTGGTATGTACCTTTTCCCTTGACACCGGTTGTCAGTTTTTCAGTCAGGTACATCAATCCGCCACATTCCGCATAGATCGGCAATCCAGCGGCAGAAGCCCCTTTGATGTCATTTCGCATGGACTCATTCGCTTCCAGTTCAGCCGCAAAGAGTTCAGGGTAACCGCCACCGATGTAGAGTCCATCTACATCCGGCAGGTGTGTATCATGGATCGGACTAAAGTATTTAATATCTGCTCCTGCAAGTTCAAGTAGTTCAATATTATCGTGATAATAGAAATTGAATGCTTCATCCAGTGCAACACCGATCGTTGGACGGGTTCCTGTGCCTGTGCCTTTTTGTGAATCTGGAGTGAATATCGTACTTTTTGGTTTATCCAATGGTCTGGCACTTTTTGCGATCTCGATCACACGTTCGATATCAATCCCTTTCGTGATGATATTCTCGATAGCACCTATACGCTCATCGAAATCATCCACCTTTCGCCGCCCTTCAAGCGCAGGGACAAGTCCCAGATGGCGCATTGATATCTGCATGGAATTATCCCTGGGGATTATTCCTATTACAGGCAATCCGGTATAGTGTTCAATAGCCTCTTTTGCCTTTTTGGCATGCCGCCCGCCACCGACATTGTTTAGAATAACTCCTGCGATCTTCACATCCGTGTCAAAGTTCTTGTAACCATTAACAATAGCCGCAGCAGAGCGAGTTATACTTCTTGCATTGAGAATAAAAATCACAGGACAATTAAGTTGCTTTGCCACCTGTGCCGTACTTCCAATATCTGTAAAACTCTCAAACCCCTCATACAACCCGCGAACACCCTCAATAATAGCAATATCCGCATTGCCGTCAGCCTCGCATGCATGAGTATAAACATCAAGCACAGCGTTTTCGTCCATCAGGTAACCATCGATATTTCTGGCGCGCCGTCCTGTGATTTCGGAGTGGTAACTTGTGTCGATATAATCCAGCCCGACCTTGAATGCTTGTACATTATATCCGCGCTTTCGAAGTGCTGCAAGTAGTCCGATAGTGATCGTTGTCTTTCCCGACGATGAGCGGTCTGCTGATAACAGCACGCGCGAGATTGATTTGATTTCATTTGATGGCGGGTTTGGTTGTTCCATAGTATTCAGTATTTGTCGATTCGAATCATCGTGTAAGTTCACGCAGTCTTTCATCCTCAAGGGCTTTTGCCATAACGGACGTATTCCTTGACATAATCGTACGTGCAAGATTGCGATACACCTGTGCGATTTCAGAATCCGGTGCTCTTTCCATAACTGAAAAACCGTCGCGCTCACAATCCTGAACGATCTGTTCCTTTGGAATGAATGCGATAAGTTCGCTTCCCATTTCCTCTGCAAATTTGTGTACGATCTCTTCCTCGCGGCTGACACTGCGAGCATTGCATATCACACCGCTGATAGGAGTATTGATCTTGGACATTCCGCGGCAGATATTGTTTGCCGCATACAGGGGCATATATTCCCCGGATGTCAGCACATAAGCCTCACTGACCAGACCTTTCCTGATGGGTGCTACAAATCCACCGCATACGATATCTCCGGGCACGTCATAGATGACGAGGTCACATTCATCCTGAGCCATTGAGATCTTCTTGAGTTTCTGGATCGCTACAATAATCCCACGCCCTGCACATCCGATACCTGGCTCAGGTCCGCCGACTTCGACACATTTAACGCCATTGTAGCCTTCAAATACCACGTCATCCTCTGTGATATCAACACCGTTTCGTATGAGGTCAAGGATCGTTGGTATCCGCTTGCCGCCAAGCAATGTGATGGATGAATCACTCTTTGGGTCACATCCGATGATCATGACCTTGTAACCCTCATCTGCACATGCGGCAGCAACGTTAGATGCCGTGCTTGATTTTCCGATACCGCCTTTGCCGTATATTGCTATGATCTTCGGTTTTTTAGAATCGTTCATATTACCATCCTTATTATCGCCCATCCGTTCACATTTCCTTTGCGATTTCACGCATTGTTGCGCCAAACTCGGATTCCACAATGTGGTTTACGCCAAGTGTCTTTGGGTGCAGGTCGATCTCAACGATCACATAATCATGCCCCATTTCCTTCATAGGCAAGACCTGTCTCGGACCGTTGGTCACTGAAATAATTTCCATTCCCGAGATGCAATCCATAGGAATTGCATGTGGAACTCCGGTTATGATCACGAAATCGTAATCACTGTATTTTTCCTCAATGAGTTTGCCGGCTACATCACCTGCGATCGGGTACTCGTCCATTCCACCGATATTCTCATGGATAACAATACCTCGCTCCTTGAAGTCAGCTGCGATGCACTTTGCATGATGGCGTACACGTGGAAGTCCAAGTGTTTCATCAATATTTGCCATGTTTACGATATTCGATCCGACACCGAGTTGCTTTGCGACCTCGTTCACAGCAACCGTGACATCGGCAAACATGTATCCAGTTTCCTTTTTTGCATTCATGATGGTAATGCCGCGCTTTCCTTCCTTTAAAAGATCTATAATTCGCTGTGCGACTTTGTATTTCAGATCGCCGCGTGATGGTGCAAGATATTCTTTACTTGCTGCACCGTGACGTTTCTCGACCATGGTGGCTTCCTCGAGCAGAACTTTCTGGCGGTCGAACTCATCCTCACTGATGATACCTGCATCCAATGCGGATTCGAGTGCGAACAGCACACCTTTTGTATTGTTTCGATATCCTGCGTGTACTTCCACTTCAATAACAGGCACATCCGGGTTCGCTTCCAGAACGGCATCATGCAATTCTTCCCCAATTATCATACTTACACATGTTCCAACGATACCAATAAGTTTGGGGTTAAACATCTCGGACACTTTATCCAAAAGCGCAACAAGTTCATCATGTCCGCCAAACACGAACCCATTTTCATCAAGGGATGTTGTGACAACGTGTATCCCGTCCTCTTCAAGCAGTCTTGCATGTTTGAAAGAACATCCTGGAGGTCCGTGCAGTATCGCAACATCGACATCTAGGTCTCGCAATGTATAAAGTGCGGCAACAATTGAACTCGGACGCGGGTGTATGATCGAAATCTCTTTTTTAACTTTCTGCATGTTATCTCCTCATTTTGGTACGCCGTATTATTTAGAATTTATTATAAGTGCATATTTGTTTTAGATTTGGAATGCATGTCAAATATTTAACCGCAGAGAGTGAAAAGTTGCTATGTTTGGATTCTCTGCGACCTCCGCGTTCTCTGCGATGAATTCTTTATTTGATTGTAATTTGTATGATATTAGTTAAGTTTGACCTTTAACTCTAATTTGAATAATTTATCTTAATGTCTACCTGAAACATTTGACACAGGACAATATCAGGTCAGTGTCACCAGCAATTCCGGATGCAATAGAAAGCCCCTGTGAAAGTGAATCAGCATAGTGTGCATTCTTATGTTTGACTGCATGCATTCGCTCTCCGACAAGAACCAGTTCGTCGATGTTTTCACCTTGCTGTCGCAGGAATCCCGATACATCATCCGGCGATAAACCTTCGCACACCTGTGCGGCTTCTTCTCCAAGCACCATAATGATCCTGCCTTTTTTCTTAATTTGAAGTGTACTTGCATAAGCAAGTGATTTTGTCACAGATATGATGTTCATTCCCGAATTGGAATTGTCGACCAGAGTCTTGCCTT
>JAHYJJ010000087.1:0-5998 GCA_019429165.1 Methanosarcinaceae archaeon
ACTTCGTTCGCATTAACTTGGACTACATAATCTTATAGATTATATACAACAAGAAAATGCTCACTTCGTTCGCATTAACTTGGACTACATAATCTTATAGATTATATACAACGAGAAAATCCTCGCTGACGCTCAGATTGACTCAAACTATATGTTTATAAAACATATACTACAAGAAAATGCAATCATAACCGCAACCTTAAATACAAAATAACTCTTTTTGGAATTCACAATTTATTACTGATATCAGCAACATTATTAATTACAATACATCACACCGTGGAGGAAATCTGGTGGCAAATCAAAAATTTGTATACTTTTTTGGAAACAGTGAAACTGAAGGCAAAAACAGCATGAAAAACCTGCTTGGTGGGAAAGGTGCAAATCTTGCCGAAATGGCAAATTTGGGAATTCCAGTACCATCTGGATTTACGATAACAACAGAAGTATGTGCCCTATATCTTGAAAATAAACAGTACCCTGATGGATTAATGGAACAGATCGACGAAGCGATAGGTAAACTTGAAAAATTAAATGAAAAGAATTTTGGCGATATAGATAATCCGCTGCTTCTCTCAGTTCGATCAGGCGCACGTGTGTCTATGCCAGGAATGATGGACACGGTCTTAAACTTAGGTTTAAACGATATATCCGTAGTGGGACTTGCACACAAATCAGGAAATGAAAGATTTGCATACGACAGTTACCGCAGATTCCTTACAATGTTTGGTGACGTTGTTCTTGATATTGAATATGCGAATTTCGAGTCCATTATAGGCGTTATGAAAAAGAGGAAAGGCATCAAACTTGATACCGAACTTGATGTCGATGCACTCAAAGAGCTTGTTGAAAAATTCAAAGTTTTGATCAAGAAAAAAACAGGCGAAGATTTCCCACAGGATCCAAAAAAACAACTTCAAATGTCTATTGATGCTGTTTTCGGCTCATGGAACAACCAGCGTGCCAAAACATACAGGCGTCTTAACAAAATCCCCGGTGACTGGGGGACTGCTGTTAATATACAGACCATGGTATACGGTAATATGGGCGAAACATCAGGCACAGGCGTGGCATTTACCAGAGATCCGGCCACCGGTGAAAAACGCTTCTTTGGCGAATACCTGATCGATGCACAGGGAGAGGACGTTGTCGCGGGCACCAGAACACCACAGCCCATTGAAACCCTGAAAGACAAAATGCCTGAAAATTATGAGAAATTGGTTCAAATATACCAAAAACTTGAGCACCATTTCAAGGACATGCAGGATATTGAGTTTACCATTGAAAATAACAAACTTTTCATGCTTCAGACGAGAAATGGAAAGCGTACTGCAGCTGCTGCGGTTAAGATCGCGGTTGATATGGTGGATGAAAAACTGATCGATAAAAATACCGCGCTTTTACGAATTGAACCTGAACAGATAGATCAACTGTTGCATCCGATGATAGATCCTAAAGCAAAGTTGGAAGTTATCGCAAGCGGTTTGCCTGCATCACCGGGTGCGGCAGTGGGCAAGGTTGTATTTACTGCAGAACATGCCGAAGAGATGGCAAAGGACGGAGAGAAAACGGTACTTGTCCGCACTGAAACATCTCCTGAAGATATTGGCGGCATGAATGCGGCTGAAGGAATTCTTACAGTTCGTGGAGGTATGACCTCACATGCAGCAGTTGTTGCGAGAGGAATGGGTAAACCTTGTGTAGCCGGATGTGGCGATATTACAATCGACATGAAAAAAGGCATCATTTCAGTTCATGGATACACTATCAACGAAGGCGACTATCTGACTCTTGACGGCACCACCGGAAATGTCATACTTGGCGAAGTTGAACTTATAACAGCAGGTTTTAGCAAAGACCTTGAAACAATACTCGAATGGGCAGATGAAGTTCGCACACTTGGTGTCAGAACAAATGCAGATACACCAACCGATGCATTGATAGCACGTGATTTCGGTGCGGAGGGTATTGGACTTTGCAGAACAGAACACATGTTCTTTGGAGATGACAGGATCCCTGCAGTTCGTGAAATGATAATGGCAGAGGATGAATATTCAAGAAAAGAAGCACTATTGAAACTCTTGCCAATGCAAAAGAGCGATTTTGTCGGAATATTCCGTGCAATGGAAGGATACCCCGTAACGATCAGACTCCTTGACCCACCACTACATGAGTTCCTACCAAACCATGACGAGCTTACAGCAAAACTCAATGAACTCGAATCGACCGGTGGCGACCTGAAAAAGATAGAGAAGGTAAAGAAAGTGATCGCACGTGTGGAAGCATTACATGAGATCAACCCGATGCTCGGACACAGAGGATGCCGCCTCGGAATCACATATCCGGAGATCTATGACATGCAGGTAGAAGCTATCATCGAAGCTGCATGTGAACTCAAATCCGAAGGCATGAACATTGTACCGGAAATAATGATACCTCTTGTAGGCCATGTTGAAGAACTTAAGACCACAAAGAAAAATGCAATACGTATCGCTGAATCTGTGATCGACAAAAATAATGTGGAACTGGAATACCTAGTCGGTACTATGATCGAACTTCCAAGAGCCGCAATCACTGCCGACAAAATTGCACAAGAAGCTGAATTCTTTTCATTTGGTACAAATGATCTGACTCAAACAGCTTTCGGATTCAGCAGGGATGATGCCAGTAAATTCTTACCATATTATGTAGAGCATGGAATACTTGACAATGACCCATTTGCAGTACTTGACCAGGAAGGAGTAGGTCAACTTATTAAAATTGGAATTGAAAAAGGAAGATCTACACGCAAGAATCTCAAGATCGGCATCTGCGGAGAACATGGCGGAGACCCACAGTCGATCAAGTTCGGGCATAAGATCGGACTCAACTATGTCAGTTGTTCCCCATACCGAGTGCCAATAGCAAGACTGGCTGCTGCACAGGCTGTTTTAGAAAAAGATGAATAGATAGTAAAATACAGAATTAAAATGAGGACTGGCGGTGCCTTATAAGATTCAGCCGCCAAAACTGTTTTTATTTTTCACTTGTTTCTTTGTTCCCATCATGCCCATATCCAAGCAAACTTCGAACAAGCAGAACAAACATAATCAGCAAAATTATTAAAAGAGTTAACAATAGCAGAGTAATCTCATTACTTAGCGGAATTTCAAATATCAAATATACCAGTGCTATAAGAACAAAAATTTCCAGCGCTGCGATCTGTGATTTATTAAAATGAAACATATTATCCCATAAAATATAATTGGATAATAAATTTACCCTGACTTGACCAAATATTGTGGAAATTTATTACTGTTTTAAAGTAACCTCAGTATGCTCTCTCTATCATATAATCAGCAATTGTCAGAAGCACATCTTTTGCTTCGGAATCTTCCAGAATATCCAGTTTTGCCTTACCCTGCTGTATATATGAAATTGCAAGATCACTTGCATAACCGATAGAACCGGAATCCTCCAGTATTTTGACAGCCTCATCGATCTGTGAAATAGTAGCACTGCCGCTTCCGAATATATCAAGATCTACGCCATTACCCAATGCATGAATAGCAATTACAGTCTTTTTGCCCTCCATCAGATCACTGCCGCGCACTTTCCCGAGAACATCCTCTGGAGTTACCAGGTCAAGCACATCATCATATATCTGGAAACCGACACCGATTAATCGACCAAACTCATACAATGCCTCTGCAACTTCATCTGATGAACCTCCAAGCAATGCACCGATCTTTGCAGATGCTGCATAAAGGACAGAGGTCTTTTTCTCAACCATCTCAAGGTACTCATCTTCCCCAACGTCATCACGGCTCTCAAACTCAATATCCATCCACTGCCCTTCACATATTTCAGTACATGTTCTGGATAAAAGTTCAATGGATTTGACAATTCGTGCCGGATCAGTTTTAATACGAGAAATTATCTCAAAAGATTTTGAGTATAAAGTATCACCTGCAAGAATGGCACCTGCTTCGCTCCATTTTACATGAACTGCAGGCATGCCACGGCGAATATTATCCTTATCCATTATGTCATCATGAATCAAAGTGAAATTATGAACAAGTTCTACAGCAACAGCTGCTGGAAGTACAGCATCGACATTTGAGCCTACAGCCTCAGCCGCAAGTATCACAATAGCAGGACGCAGGCGTTTCCCGCCAGCATCGGGCAAATACCTTGAAGCCTTGTAGAGTTCATACGGATAAACAATGGGGAGCATCTCCCCTATAGCCTTATCAACATGTACACTTCGTTTTTTAATTTCATCAATTACATTCATGTTCGATCACAATCTGATTGATATATACTTTATATGATATTTCTATATTATTCCTCTATATATAACTCTTCACCATTTCTGAGCAGGTGCAATGTATCGCCTAACTCATATCCTGCATCTTCAGCCATCTCAATGTATGCTGCATGCATAGCAATAAACCCATGAGCAGGAATCACATGCGTAGGTTTAACCAATCGCAAGAGCTCCCAGTGGTCTTCACGATATGCATGACCGGAAACATGTACACCATCATAGATCCTTGCACCGCGCATTCGAAGCTTAGTCTCCAGAGCATAGCGGTTTGCTTGTGTCATTGGAGTTGGGATCACATTTGCAGAGAAAATGATACGGTCGCCTGACTCTATTTTATATGCAGTCTCGCCTTTTGCGATCCTGCCAAGTATTGCACCAGGCTCTCCCTGATGACCTGTAACAATAGGCAGGTATTTCTCCTTACCTTCAGCCATAATCTTCTTAAACGCCTTATCAATATCATTTCGTTTTCCATAAATCTCGACATTTTTGGGCAATTTAATATATCCAAGTTTACCGGCAGTCACCACATATCTGTCCATTGAACGTCCCATCAGAACAGGGATCCTACCCATCTCTTCTGCTGCCTGAATGATCGAATTGATTCTTGCGATATGTGATGCAAAAGTTGTAATGATCATACCGACATCAGATTCTTCTGTGCCCAGTAGCACATCGCGAACCATATCATGTGCAATTCTCTCTGAAGGGGTCTTACCTGCACGATCTGCATTGGTACTTTCTGTGATCATAGCAATAACGCCTTCCTGACCAAGTTCCCTCAGACGATCAAAGTCCGGTGCTTCGCCAATTGTTGGTGTCCGGTCAAGTTTGAAATCACATGCATACAAGATTGCACCTGCCGGTGTGTGTATTGCAGCAAAGACCGAATCAATTATACTGTGCTGTACCCTGATAAATTCGATAGATACATCCTCTGTTACCTGATAAATTCCACCTGCATTCAATGTGATGATCTTGTTCTTGGCACTAAATTTGCGCTCAGATTGGATCTGCTGTTTTATAAGGGCAGCAGTATAAGGAGTACCAAGGATCGGAGCATTATACCTGTGTGCCAACTTTGGTATTGCACCAATATGATCAAGATGCCCATGCGTACATACAATTGCACGAACTGTACCATCGATCTGTTTCATTATAGTATCGTCAGGGATCGCTCCCATCTCGATCAATTCAAGAGAATGCATATTATCGATCTCAACATCTTCATGGATCTGTACACGGTCTAACCTGAGACCCATATCAAGGATGATAATATCCTCATCAACTCTTACAGCAGTCATGTTGCGGCCCATTTCATTATATCCGCCAACTGCAATTATTCCTATTTCCGTCATTAATTAACCTCTTTATAAATTTCTAATTTTAACTATACTTCTAATTTAAATTCTAATTCTAATTCTAATTCTAATTCTAATTCTAATTCTAATTCTAATTCCAATTCAAAATCTAATCTTAGTTCTAATTCCTACTTTTTTCTTATTTGTTTTTTGTTCAATCGAACAAATGACTGTGAATTTTGTATTTTATAATTTAAAGTGTCATGAAAACTCATACAATGTTTGAACGGACAGCAAGATCCTTTACATCAAACCCGCGTTGTGTCAGGTATTCAAGTGTCCAACCTGTTATTACAGCCGGAGTTGTTCGTAATTTGTTAATATTGCC
>JAHYJJ010000256.1:0-1046 GCA_019429165.1 Methanosarcinaceae archaeon
CAGCGCCGCCGATAAGGTATAAATTGATCGGCACTGTCAAAGCATTGCCTACTTTTTCCAATTCACCGGACACATACTCATCATCAAATCCTATTCTTGCCATTTAATGTTGTACTCCGTTGCTTTTTGTTTAATGTATGATGGTGAAGGCATGAATGTTTCTTCTGACTGTTCCCATGTATCTAACATATCCAATATACTTCTTGAAATATCAGTAATATCATACTGATCTGAAATTGTAATTAATTGATTCTTGTCAATTTTTGCTTTTAAAATGTACAGGATAACATAAGTCAGGTTTCTTTTATTATGCGGATCAACAACAATTGCATGAACTGCAATTTCCTCCTCTGATAGCGTTCTTGATGAATAGAAATATTGATTATCAGCCAAAATAAGTGGAATCTTTCCTGATATTGCGCTTAGCCCGGTTGGTTTTACGTTTTCTTGTAGTATATGTTTTGTAACCATAGAGTGTGAGTTAATTTGACCGGAGGGTGAATTTTCTCGCACGATCTTTTTGTCCAAAGTAAAAAGAAACTCAAAACCATGAGATGTAATGAATCGTCCCTGTGGTGATATTTTACGTAGTTCAGAAATGTCAAAGTAAGAACAATAATCTTTTACGAAATCCCTGATGTCCATTAGATCCTGCGGAAATTCATACTTTTTGTTCCGGAAAACCAGCATAGCATAACTTTTAAACTTTTTTATATTACGGCGGAGTGTTGCTTCCGATAAATTACTCTCATCCAGCAAGCGTGCAAAGTCAGCTTTTCCAGTCGATATGATTGCCATGATCTGTATGCCGGACCCATGCATAAGTTTTGGAAGCGGCATATAACTTCGCGTATGCAGGATATTCTTCAGTTTTACAGCATGTGGATTATTTGTTAGGTTGACATTTTTTGAAATACCATTGGTTGAGATATTCACGAACCCTTTTTGAGCCAATGATGCTACAATTCTTGAAATGTATCCTTTTGTAACACCCATTCGAATGGCAAGCTCACTCATAGTAGGTGAATCATCAATATGCGATATTG
>JAHYJJ010000257.1:0-1040 GCA_019429165.1 Methanosarcinaceae archaeon
ATAAAAAAGATGATTTGATCAGATTTCCCTATCTAACTTTTTCTACCAACACCCAGAATAGAGCCCACATGTTTCGAGGACGCGGATTTTATCATAGACATCTCCGATAGTGTTCTGTTTGGATGATATTTACATTCCACACTACCTGTAATATTATTTTATATTCAGTAGCCATGTTTGCTTAAAAACTCTTCAAAACTCAAAATTCGCCCTTCTTTGATATCTTGCAATCCTTCCTTTATATCATTCAGAGTTTCAGAATCATTCATGATTTCAAGAGTGTCTATTGCCGACTCAATCTCGTAATCCATTTTTTCAAGAGTTCCGATCAAAATATCGACTGCATTGTTTTCTTTGAATGCGGTTTGCATATTTATACCTACATTATTCCCTTTTATCGGTTCATATTCTGTTAGTTTGTATGTTTGTATGGTTTATATAATTGATTCGCTTGCCAAATATTGCACCAATGTTAGTAACACCTTAACCGATCTTGGGGCAAAATTCACTTATGCAGAACAAACTCCAAAATCAAAGTTAAAGTGTTGATAACTTCAAACCGTTCTGTACCTTAAACAAATTATATATGTTGTGATGACTTCTGTTTTTTGTATCAACAGAAAAAGACGGCCGTGAAAGTATGACAAATAAAACATTAATTTTTATCGCATTGGCAGTTTGTGCGCTAATCCTACTGCTTTTTGTGGCACCTGTCCCCCAATCGGGAACCAAAGGAGTACATATTGTCAGCAGTGTCCAAACTTCGCAGGGACAATTTGAAAATGATACGGAGATGGAAATTGTAAAGTTGAATGGATCTTTGGTCAATGACGGGGATACCATTGCAGAGAATTTTAAACTTTCAATTGTGTTCACAGATGAGGCACACGATGAAGTTGTGATCAACACGATATATGAAAACGTAAACCTGCTTCCAAATAGTGAACATGTTATGGGTTTTGAATCCCAATATTTGAGGGAGAAGACCATACCAAAAACATTAGTGAACGCGACGCTGCAATTGGAATGGATGGAAGATG
>JAHYJJ010000267.1:0-5896 GCA_019429165.1 Methanosarcinaceae archaeon
AGTTTGAGTAAATCCGAGCATAGCGAAGATTTTCTCGTAGTATATAGTTTATAGAATTTTCTTGTTGTATATAATCTATAGGATTATGTAGTCCAAGTTAATGCGAACGAAGTGAGCATTTTCTTGTAGACTTTTTGCTAACTATTTAGATTATTTAATTTAGTATGTATGGAACGTGCCGCCTGACGGCGGTCGTATTGGTTTTAGTTTTAAATAGGACGATCACATTTCCACAGCTATACTAATACATCTATACAAATACCTTTTTTTAATATTTCTTTTTTTATTTGTGTTAATGTCAGAGCGTATAGATTATATAGACGTACAAACATCACGAATATACATTCTATATGACATTTTGTAAAATACATATAAGTTATCAATAAAGGTGCTATCATGCTTAATGTTTCCAATATCGTCAAAGACTATGAAGTCAATTCTGAAAAAATACGGATACTGAACGACATTAGTTTTAGTGTCAAAAACGGAGAGATTCTAGGCATTACCGGAAAAAGTGGAAGTGGTAAATCCACCCTCCTTAAGATCTTGCGTGGAGTCGAACCATTTGAAGAGGGAAGCTTCGAACTTGACGGTGAGACATTCACACCTGAATCCGGAGCATCAGGAGCCAAAACCCTTAATAAAAATACTGCTATCCATCTTCAGCGTACATTCGGACTCTGGACAGGTCCTGCGATCGAGAATATTATCAGGAAACTGAACTTTCTTCGTGAAGGCCATGAATCATTGCCACTGCCAGATTCTCCTTATTATGATGAGATGTATGAAAAATCAATGGTATATCTAAAACTCGTTGGAATGGAACACAAGGCACTGCATGCAGCAAATCTGCTAAGTGGAGGCGAGAAACAGAGGATCATCATCGCACGTCAACTTGCAGCAAGCCCTAAACTCTTACTTTTGGACGAACCTGTTACAATGACGGGACCGGACACCAAACAGGAAGTTCTGGATGCGATTAAGGACCTTAAGAATACATTGAACATCCCGATCATCGTTGTATCACACCTGCCGGAAATTCACATGTATCTTGCAGACAGGGTTATTTTTCTTCAAGATGGCAAGATATTTGATGAAGGCAAGCCAAAAGATGTGCTTAAGCATTTCCTCAATGAACTCAAACCGCAGGTCGAACTTGCACCGGTCACTGAGACAGAACCTATAATTCAAGTGAGGGATCTTTCTAAGCGTCTTGCACTCATAAGAGTTGGCGAAGTGTTGAATATCAAGGATTTCTCTCTTGATATATACAGAGGTGAGATCGTTGCATTAATAGGACCCTCTGGTGCCGGAAAAACCACAATTTTAAAGATGATGGAAGGATTGAGCAAAATTAAATCCGGATTTGTTGGATACCTTCACGAGGGTGAATGGATAGACATAACCCAGTACAGCAAGAAACGTATTGAACTCCGAAGCAAGATCAGTATCATGCATCAGGAATTCACAATGTCACCACATTCGACGGTCAAACAGCAGATCGCGTTCAGACTGAGCATCAAGATGGCGGGTGCAATTGAATATGCAAGAAAAAAAGCTATAGAATTGAAGATCTCCGATGAAACGCTTGATATGATCTATCAGCTTCCTGATATGTCAGAAGATGAGAAAACACAAGCTCTTCAGGATATGAAGATGTCAATTGACATATTCCCAAAACTGTTCCCTTATGTTCCGGACACAGATGTTATAAAATATGCAAAGAAAGTATTTGATGCAATGGACCTTCCAATGAGTGTCCTTGACAAGACTCCGTATCAGATAAGCGGTGGCGAACACGTAAGAGCATTCATCGCACTTGCACTGGCAACTTCTCCTGAGATATTGATGCTGGATGAACCATTTGGGGATCTTGACCCTGTGACCCTTCGGGACGTTACAAATTCGCTCAAGAATATCAATGCAAAATTCGGTACAACAATTGTGCTTGTCAGCCACCACATGGATTTCGTAAAAGAAGTCGCTCACAGGGCTGTTTTGATCGATAATGGTGCAATAGTTGATGATGGAAAAGCCCCTGAAGTGTGCGATCTTTTGATTGAACGGAGTCATGCTACATATCTTGAACATAATATTCAAGAATTAGCAAACTAAATTGCTGACGAATTGTCAGCAATCCTCTTCTTTTTCTTTTAGTATATATTTTTGCGGTAAAACCACTAAGAATACATTAGTAGACAATCGCCAGAATCATTCACGATGTGTAAAGATATTTAATGTTAAATCTCTAATTAATAGTTGGAGGGTTAAATATGATTGAAACAATTCGAAAAATCGGTCATTCTGGAATTGTAGCATGAGCTTGCGATTCTGGAGATGGATGAATTAAGTGGCATATTATAGAAACAATGATGCTTAAATACGTCCGGTTTTGAGAATATAGATAGCAAGCCCCATTCCAAAAAAGCCGGCAATCAGAAATCCAGCAACACCAAGCAACGAAATTCCCCCTACAAAAGGTTCCGTCCCAGTTTGGATTATCAAGGACGAGCCCACAATTATAACTGATATAATAAAACTAAATGCAAGACGGTTGCTTGCAGCATTCATTTCCATAATTATTCGGTCAAGTCCGTGGTGTTTCTTTTTTTTCGGCAGCCTCAAAATCGCGCGGCGGCGAAACATCGCAGAAATCATTATAATTTGTATTGTATACACGGTTCAGCCGTGAGATCTCACCATATTTGTCCTTGAGGAACATACAGTACAATTCAAGCGCACCTTTTGAATAATCGTGATCATAAGGCTGGGTGCGCAGGAAAAACGACATCTCGTTGTCTGCCTGTACGCCAATGACACAACCATCAGGATGAAGATGACGAACAATAATCGGGCATACATGATCAAAGAACAAAACGACTTCCCTGTAAAACTTTTCAGATGCATAACTTGGAACCGGAAACATGCGGGGTGGTGAGGGAAACACCACAGGCGTACCATCGGCTGTTTGGGATTGTATCTCGGGGTCAAGGACTATGCGTTTTGGAAATCCGAAATATGTTATCTCAGAATTGACATGTGGACCCGGGCGCAGGAGAACGTGCAGACCCTTCTCTTCACACAACACAAGAAATGCATCGATATCCAGATTTGCATCAATTGCTCCAAGATCGAACTCACCGCGTGCAATTTCGTGGACACTCCATGGGACATATGTGCATATTGTGTCAAATCCCATTTCCTTGACGCGGTCAAGGATATCTGGCCACAGAGACCTATCAAGTCTCCAGTAGTGTACGCTACCCCCGATCAATGATATTGGTGTTTCGTCAAGATAGAATCTCCCCTCTTTTATGTATAAAGCCATATTCAATCACGTATACCCACATACTCCCGAAGGTCTGCGATACCGAGCTTTTTTGTGAGTTTGTCGATTATTTTTGCATCCATGTTTCTGCCCATGTCAAGCTGGGCATAGTAGTACAATGTTCCGATAAGTCCCATATGTTCAATGCGTCTCGATGAATTTGTCACGGTTATGTCCTTGTAGTATCTTACATCGCCTTCCTCGCATATCCGCCTGCTAAAATCTACATCTTCAAGCAGGACATTCCGGTAACCGCCACATTTAAAGTAAGCATCCCTGCGCACACACGTGATAAAACCCGGCAGAGTCGGATTGAACAAATTATCCCGCATCTCTAAATAGTGATTGGAAACCTGCTGCGCAAGTTTTACCTGCTGTGACTGTTCGGAAAATTCGAAACTTGTAGTGAATGCAACAACCTCTGGATTGTTCATGAATTTGTCACACATCCATGCAAGGAAGTAACTCGGCAAGACCGTATCCGAATCCACGAATATGAAATACTTGCTGCTCTTTGATGCATTCAATGCACCGAAATGTCTGCCGTATCCGATACCATGCTCATCACAGTGAACTATGCGGGTATGGTACTGTTGTGCGATCTCAAAGGTCCTATCCTCGCTCCCGCCATCTGAGATGATTATCTCGTATGGAGTATTGGTATTCTGTTTTAACAGTGATCCAAGCGCAGCTTCGAGATATTTCTCTTCATTGAGTGTAGGTACGATAATTGATATTTCCGGGTCCATTCTGTATACCTTATGTATACCTATATATTAAAAACTGTCTTGATGATTTCGCTTCAACTTCTGCGCAGAAATTAGGTTATCATGTCGGATGGGCACTATAATTCTACATAAGGTCGTGAGAATTTCGCCTCAACCTCTTCGCGGTGCAGCGTGTTGTAGGTGCAGAACGGGATCACCCTGCCGTCCGGTGTGGCATAATGGATGCCGCAGTGCTGTACCCGGTCAAGATCAATGTTGTAGAGATCCTGGAAATGCATGGTCCCGAGGAAAAGGACATTCCTGTGGAACTGTTTTGTAGCTTCATCAGTACCGTGTTTGAGAATATCAATAAATAATTTAGTAACATCGACAGATTTCGGAGCACTCTTTTTATCAATAAAACTTGACACTATCTGTATCATCTTTAATTTGGTTCTTAAATTTGAACTATGTCCATTTAGTTCGCTTTTTGCTTCAGTCACGAACTCCAGCAGCCCGTCTACATCAACAAACTCTGTAATCGGAATCAATCGTTTATTTTCTTTGAACACGTATGTACCTGCACCGCAATGGGGATGTATGGTGAATTCAGGGATTGTTTTTTTTCGCATGATTGCCACGAATTGTGATATTGGCACTACAGATGGCACCGGATACCATGCGTCCGCCGGAATCTCACCATCGGTCTGTTCTTCGACGAGTTTTATGACATCCGGAATCGTGATCCTGCCTTTTTTTCTTTTGTCCTGGTCTATCCGACCTGTAAATGAAACCGGCTGGAAATTCACGCCTTTGACCACATCATGCATGTCTGCTGCAAACCTGATAATGTCTCCAGCCTCGTGATCGTTCACGCCTTTTGTAACTGTAGGAACCAGTGCGATACTTTTAATTCCCGCAATGCGGCAGTTCTCGATTGCTTTTTGTTTAATGGGAAAAGCGTTGAAACCACGCAGTATCCGGTACGGTTCTTCGGACACCCCATCAAATTGAAGATAGACGGTCTGAAGACCTGCATGCATCAGTTTTTTTCCAAACTCCACGCTTTTTGCAAGACGCAGCCCATTCGTTGCAATCTGTATTTGCAAAAATCCAAGGTCGTGTGCCATTGCGACAAGTTCAGGCAAATCGTCGCGTACCGTCGGTTCGCCGCCAGAGAACTGTACGGCATGACATGGAACTGGCTCTTCACTTCGAAGCATAAGCATCATATCCCTGATCTGTTCGATCGATGGTTCATAGATGTAGCCGGACCTCTTTGCGTTTGCAAAACAGACGGGACAGTGCATATTGCACCGGTTTGTCACATCGATATTTGCCAGAATGGTCGTTGTTTTGTGGCTCTGGCAAATACCGCAGTCGTGCGGACACCCTTCGTTTTCTTCATTCATCGGGTTGTCGAGACCACTTCCGGTGTGCCAGTATTTGTCGAATTTGTGAAAGAGCGCTGCATCGCTCCAGTACACATCCCTGAATGTACTATGTTCATTGCACGTCTTTTCCATAAATACCCTGCCGTCTTCTTCAAATACGACAGCATCAATTACAGCCTGACATTCAGGACAAAGTGACCTAATATGTTTTATACTCTCTGTCTCCACTAAGTATAAAGGATTACACTGTATATGTATATTACTCTGTTATTTTGAATTAGGTGATTTGGAAGAAGGCAATGAGTGATCTTTGTCCTATGGCCAAGTTAATGGAAAGACCTTTAACATAAAACATCCAATTAATAATTGGAGGGTTAAATATGATTGAAACAATTCGAAAGCTTGGTCTTCTTGGCATAGGAGCCTGGGCATTAACTGAAGAAAAGATAAATGAAATTAGCAAAGAA
>JAHYJJ010000088.1:0-5870 GCA_019429165.1 Methanosarcinaceae archaeon
TCAGGATCACTGTACCATCAGGCGAGCGCGCCATTCCTCAATTTCTCACTGCTGCCTCAGAAAAGAATTTCCCGATCGAATCGGTAAATCTCAGAAAACCAACCCTCGATGACGTCTTTTTATATCACACAGGGCGCGCGATCCGCCAGTCCAATGTAGATGAGATGGACCGAATGAGATTCATGATGCAGTCCCGAAGGCGATAACCAGCATCACAATGAATAACTTATCCGAAGTTCCTTGATCTTATCGCGGATCTGGGCCGCCCTTTCAAACTCAAGGTTCCTTGCAGCCAGATGCATGTCAGCCTCCAAGTCGATAATAATATTCGATATCTCCATAGCAGACATATCCTCTGCGATCATCATAACACCTGAAACCTCGCCACTTGCTCCTGCATCGACCCTGACCAGTTCCTTCTGGATCGCTTTTTGGATCGTTTGCGGAACAATGCCATGCTTCTTATTATAATCGAGCTGGATCTCGCGTCGCCTATTTGTTTCCTTCATAGCACGCTCCATCGAACCTGTGATATTATTGGCATACAATATCACGCGCCCCTCCACATTTCTTGAAGCCCGGCCAATGGTCTGGATAAGTGACCGCTCCGAGCGCAGAAATCCTTCCTTATCTGCATCAAGGATGGCAACAAAAGCAACCTCCGGGAGATCCAGTCCCTCTCGCAAAAGGTTGATCCCAACAAGCACATCGAACTCCTTTTTTCGCAGGTTTCTCACGATCTGTGCACGCTCAAGGGTATTGATGTCCGAATGCATGTACCTGACCTTGATCCCCATTTCCAGAAGATAATCGGTCAGGTCTTCTGCCATGCGTTTTGTAAGTGTTGTAACAAGGGTTCTAAAACCTCTTTCAGTAACCTTCTTGATCTCTCCGATCAGGTCGTCTATCTGGTTGTCCACAGGGCGCACGATTATATCGGGGTCAATAAGACCTGTCGGGCGTATAACCTGTTCAACAACAGTTTTGCTTTTCTCAAGTTCATACTCCGCAGGAGTGGCAGAAACGTATATCACCTGATTGATACGCTTCTCGAACTCATCATAGCGCAGGGGGCGGTTATCATACGCCGATGGCATGCGGAATCCGTTATTTACAAGCGCATCTTTCCTGGCGCGGTCGCCATTGTGCATTCCGCGTATCTGCGGGATGGTTGCATGGGACTCATCGATGACCATCAGATAATCATCAGGAAAGAAATCAAGTAAACTAAATGGTGGTTTTCCTGGTTCGCGACCGTCGAAATGGCGGGAATAGTTCTCGATGCCAGAGCAGTATCCGATCTCAAGCATCATCTCCAGGTCAAATTTGGTGCGCTGCCTGAGACGCTGTGCTTCCAGAAGTTTATTATCCTTCTCCAGTCTGGCAGACTCGATCTCAAGTTCTGCCTCGATGGACTTTATCGCCTGTTCCATACGTTCCTGTGGCATCACAAAATGCTTGGCGGGATAAATGACAAGTCGCCCGCCTTTTTCTATGGAATCAAGCACCTTGCCTGTAACAGGGTCAAAATAGGATATCCTGTCTATCTCATCCCCAAAAAGTTCGACACGGATGCCGTGATTTTCTTGCGCAGGATATATCTCTACTGTATCGCCGCGTGAGCGGAATGTGCCCGGCTTGAAATCTATACTGTTTCGTTCGTATTGAATATTTATAAGGCTGGAAAAAAGATGGCTTTTATTTATCTCCTCTCCCGATGTAAGTATAACTGCCATCTCCTGCCATTCTTCAGGGGAGCCGAGCCCATAGATGCAGGAAACGCTTGCAACTACAATAACGTCCCTGCGCTCGATCAATGATTTTGTTGTAGAAAGGCGCAGCCTGCTGATCTCATCATTGATATGTGCATCTTTATCAATATATGTATCTGTTGTGGGGATGTATGCCTCTGGCTGGTAGTAGTCGTAGTAGCTGACAAAGTATTCAACAGCATTGTTTGGGAAGAAATCCCTGAATTCCGAATATAACTGGGCTGCAAGAGTTTTGTTATGCGCAATGACAATTGTAGGTTTTTGGACGTTCTCGATCACATTTGCGATTGTGAATGTCTTGCCGGAACCAGTTACACCTAATAATGTTTGATGCTTTTGCTTTTTCAGCACCCCGTCTGTGAGTTTTGAAAGAGCTTTTGGCTGGTCGCCTTTTGGTTTATAGTCAGATACAAGTTTGAAAGGACGCATCGTAGTTGTGAATATGGGTGTGAACACCTATAAGCGTATTCTTGCGAGGTGGTCGTGATTCTATCATATATAAGCACGTATGTTTACATCATGTTTGCACGATCACACATTAACTCAATGAAAAACATAATTGTGGATGTGTGAACACTACTAAAACATAAAAAAAGAACGAGTTTCAGTATCTCGTTTTAATATCTCATCGTATGAACTCACTGATCGCAGGGGTGGCTGCATATTCAGTGTGTGGGGTGTCAAGTTCATTCTGGATATACATGTACTCGCGCTGGGTGCGGTTTCCACGTCTATCTAGTAGGTTTTTCCGGTACATTCGAGAGAGGTATGTTGAAACTGTGCTCAGTTTGATAAATCCATATACCCGCTCATAATGTCCCTGTATCTCCTGGGATGTGAACCACACGTGCGGATATTCGTATTTCAAGAACAGTTCCAGACGCTCGCTTATTGTAAGTGTTGTATCTTTGATCCTGTCACGTAGTGGGACCTGGGATTGACGCGTCTGTGTCTGTAATGGTGCCTGTGTCTGTAATGTGGCTACCGGCTGGGCAGCGTATTGCTGCGGTTGTGGTGGTTGGTTATTAGGAAAGACAGCCTGTTGCAATTGTTGGGGGTAGACCGGTGGTGGGGTCTGAAATTGTGGTTGGTATTGAACAGGTTGTGGATAATAGTAATATGGCTGTTGCATTATTGGGTTTGGGTTTGGGTTTGGGTTTGGGTTTGGATTCGGGTTTTGGTATAGGTTAGGGTTTTGGTATGAGTTAGGGTTTTGGTATGGGTTAGGTGGATATGGATAATTCTGTAATTGTGGGTTTGGTGACATTTGCTGCTGCAATGGTATTGCAGTATTGATGTTATATTGTGCCTGTTGTTGTAGAGGTATTTTAGATGAAGGTTCGGTTGTGGGAAGTTCCGTGCCGTCAACAGAATTGATAAAATTAATTACGTACTCCTTCCAAAGTTTTCCATTAAATTGGGCGTTGGCTTTTTCGGAGCCATCGTCCTCGAAGATCTCAATCCGAACCTTCATCCTTTTGCCTCTTTATCGAATCCACCCATCCCCTCAGACAGTGGATTCGTAAACCATTCATCCCCTCAGACTATGGTTTTTTGCTGTTTTGTTATAATCTTCACATGTCTGGTTGTATTTACAACCAACACAATGAGTTGTTATTCATTGTGCAATTTATAGATTGTAGCATCTAATATATAAGTATTGTCATTTATTTATGTGTCTATATGTTTTAAACAAATTTAAAGTAATATTATGGCTTTTTTTCTAATATGTTATGATATGAATGATTTTCAATTTAAGTATTGTCTAATTATATGTATGTGTTATTTTTATAAATAGTATGTGAATGCTCCAGTGGAAGTAAAGGGGTTAGTTTTTTTAGGTAAAGACTGTTATTATCCAGTAATTTCTTAAATAAAGCCATATAATATCTTCATTAAAGATAAATACATTTATCACAATTACTATACTGGTTATCAGTGAACAGAATATTTGGATGAAAATTAGTGATAAATGTGAGATATTTTTGACTCATTGGTTGACTTTATATTATATGTAGCCATAATTACTCACATGTCTGATGCTAGTGTAGAATCACCTGTAGAAAATGTTAATTCGAATGCTAAATCCCTAACAGATTCGATCTTTGTTGAGAGTACGAATGTTCATCTTCTGGAAAATGAGATTCAAACTCTCAGGATCCAGAACGAGGCTATGAGGGCGAAGCTCCTTGAGACGAGTATGATCGCGAATAGTTATTTGCAGGAGGCAAATACTCTTAAAGAGCAATTGGATAAGTTGACAACTCCACCGTTGTTTATTGCGAGTGTGCTGGAGGTTGAAGATGATCTGGCACTTATCAGGCAGCACGGCAATAACCAGGAGGTTATGACCCAGATCCCGCCTGAGTTGGAGGGTGAGGTCGAGGCTGGTATGCGCGTTTGTGTGAATGCTGCATTTTCAATTATCACAGTTATCAACAGGGCTGCGGATGTACGTGCTCAGGTGATGGAAGTGATCCGTTCACCCGGCATCGGTTATGATATGATAGGCGGTCTTGAAGATGTTATCAAAGAAGTTGTTGAATCTGTGGAATTGCCACTGACCGAGCCGGAACTATTCGAGAATGTGGGCATTGAGCCCCCATCCGGTGTTTTGCTTTATGGTCCCCCAGGCACCGGAAAGACGCTTATTGCAAAGGCTGTGGCATCTGAGGCGAGTGCGACATTTATACGCATGTCAGGCTCTGATCTTGTCCAGAAATTTGTTGGCGAGGGTGCGAGGCTTGTTAAGGATGTGTTCCAACTTGCACGGGATAAGGCACCATCTATTCTTTTCATTGATGAGATCGATGCGGTGGGCGGTATGCGTACCCATGATGGCACGACCGGTTCTGCAGAGGTCAACCGAACGATGCTTCAACTTCTGGCAGAGATGGATGGTTTTGATACATCCGGCAATGTGAAGATCATCGCTGCGACAAATAGGGTCGATCTGCTTGATCCTGCACTTTTGCGCCCTGGCAGGTTTGATCGTTTGATCGAGATACCCCTGCCTGATGAAGTGGGCCGTCTGGAAATATTGAAGATCCATACCAAGAAGATGAATCTGGCCGATGATGTGAATCTTGATAAGTTCGCAAAGAAAACTGATGGTCTTAGCGGTGCTGACCTGAATGTTATCATCAAGGAAGCCGGAATGTTTGTCATCCGAAGACGTGGCAAGGAAGTCACAATGCAGGATATTCAGGATGGTTTTGATAAAGTGGTAGAAGATGAAGAACAATCAAATGTTCCTGCCGGGATGTTCGCATAAGGTGGACTCCTGTCCACTTTAATATTTTTTGTAGTATATGTTTTATAAACATGTAGTGCGAGTTAATGCGAACGAAGTGAACATTTTCTCGTAGTATATAATTTATAGAATTATGTATTACGGGTTAACGCGAACGAAAGTTTAATAATGCTTAAGTTACTTTTGCATATGCCGTCAGGCAATATTCATAATGCTCCGATAGTGTAGCACGGCCAATCATGCTGGACTCTCACTCCTGCGACTGGGGTTCGAATCCCCATCGGAGCATATATTTCTTTTTTCATAGTATATGTTTTATAAACATATAGTGCAAGTCAATTCGACCGAAGGGAGAATTTTCTCGTAGTATATATTTTATAAATATATAGTGCGAGTTAATCCGAGCATAGCGAGGATTTTCTCGTTGTATATAATCTATAGGATTATGTACTCCAAGTTAATGCGAACGAAGTGAGCATTTTCTTATAGTATATAATTTATAGAATTATATAGTCCGAGTTAACGCGAACAAAGTGAGCGTTTTCTCGTTGCCACCCTACTCGGCAGATCAGATGAAATTGCACAAAAGTGTTTTGAAAGGAACGATCAAGGAATTTTAGAGATCAAATCATGGGTAATCGAAAAGCATTGTGATGTTGTTGTATGTGGGTCAACACTTGACTTTTGGTTTCCAATCTATGATACACTAATTAGTCACAAAAAAGTGAGTGAGGTAAACTCACTCAACAAAAGGATTTTCGTACGTAAGGATAACATCTGCCACTTCAGGTCTCATGGAATCTGCTGATGGGCGCTGACCGCTTACCAGCACATCTCGCATGTTG
>JAHYJJ010000089.1:0-5827 GCA_019429165.1 Methanosarcinaceae archaeon
AGAACGGACAATATGTCTACATGGCAGAAGATGGTACAAGTACCCGGCGTGCATCTGCAAGATTCCTTGGACTTACCGATAAACAAACGCTTGCAGAAAGACTTGATAATGCTATTGAATTGAACAAATAGGGGCTATAAATTAACATGAGATTTTCACCAAAAAACGCAATACTGGTTTTAATATTAGTGCTCAGTGTGTTTGTTACGGGCTGTACGGATAATCCCAATTCACAGGAAACCGCACTTGAGAAAGCACCGCTATCCACACAATCGATAAAGGATGCAGTTGCCAAGGATGACTCTGTGGTTGTCCTATTTTTTTGGTATTCGGCAGGTGCACCTTGCATACAACAGAACAGTATATTGAACAATATTCAGACCATATATGGTGATAAGATCACAATCGTACCATTGGAGGTTCGTGACTTCACAGCACAGAATGCATGGAACGATTATTCCCATCTTGTGCGTGGTCCACCGACAACTATTATTGTTACCGATGATGGATATATCACTACCCGCTTTATGGGTGTTGCAGGAGAACAGACTCTGATTGAAGCTATTGATAGTGCAGCAGCGATGTGAGTTTAAATATATCATTAAAATGTAATAAGTGATTATATGGATATTCCAAGTGTAACTCCGATAGCAGCGTTTGTCGCAGGCATTGTCAGTGTGGCATCACCATGTGTATTACCACTAATTCCTGCTATATTTGCATATTCTACCGAAAAAGGAAAATTAAGACCAATCGCTATTGTTCTTGGTTTGTCCATTACTTTTACTTTAATGGGTATTGTGACCTCGGCTTTTGGCTCTACTTTCAGGGCATACCTTGGATACCTCAATATTATTGCCGAGATCTTTATTATAGGATTTGGTGTGGCAATGCTCTTTGAACTCAACATGTTCAATGTGTTTGGGAGATTATCGTCCCTGCGTGCGAACAAAGAGGAAGGGCTGCTTGGCGGTTTGCTTTTGGGGATGTCGCTAGGTGTTATATGGATCCCATGCGTGGGTCCAATACTAGGCACGATACTTACAATGGTTGCAGTGTCTGCTGATATTACCTATGGAGGGATGATGCTTTTCGTATATTCACTTGGGTTTTCTATTCCGATGCTAATAATTGCATATTCGGCAAATATCTCATCTGCAAAACTTGGTGGTATCGCGAAGTATGATGTTATTATCAAGAAGGCTGCCGGTGCTGTGTTGATAGCGGTGGGTCTGTGGATGGTTTATAAGAACCATCTTGTCATAATATTGTAAGTATTTTCTGGGGCAGTGGGGCGGTTTTTGTGTGGTTGAGTGGAGCATTTTTTGAGTGGTGCGTGGTTATTACTTTCACAATGCTTGCCATAATATCATATATAATCAGGCATATTTTATAAATATCAGGAGCAAATACTGCTCACATAATATGACTATATAAGGTTTGCAAAATCGAAAAACTTAACAGTCAGTTTAAACAGATTTATAGAAGAAATGATTGACAGAGATGCAAAATGAAAGTTTTAACGCACAAACAAAGAATCCTCTTAAAAGTCATAGAGGAACTGTATAAAAAAGGCACCTCATCTAAGTTTATGCTGGTGAAAAATCTATTTTTACTTTACAAAGAAACTAATATAGAGCGTCTTGTTAAATTTTATCATTTTTATCCTTATAAGTATGGTCCATTTTCTAATGAATGTTATACCGATCTTGGTAAATTAGAACGTGCAGGGTTTGTAGTTGAAGAAGGAAAATATCTAATGTTAACTGAAAAGGGGATGCATGCTACAAGTACGGCAAACCTTAAGGCGTCATATAAGGTGAAAAGAACTGTTAATATGTTTAAATCAGACCGCGAAATAAGGAAGTACGTTTATAGCCATTATCCCGAATACACAGTAAAAAGTGAAATTGTTCCTACTCCTGAGAAACGACATGCTCCTGGGATATTTACTATCGGCTATGAAGGCAAGGACATAGATTCTTTCCTCAATATTCTTATAAAAAATGAAATTGACGTCATAGTCGATGTCAGAAAAAACCCTTTTAGCATGAAATTCAATTTCACACAAAACAAATTGAAGAACTATCTTAAAAAAGTAGATATTCAATATATCCATATTCCAGAACTTGGAATTGAAGGAAAGTTAAGAGATGACCTTTCAACAATAGATGATTACCAAAATCTCTTCGAACAATACAAGGCCACGACTTTGAAAGAACGTCCAGATCAAATTGAACGTATTGTAAAATTAGGCGAAAAACACAGGGCATCATTGATGTGCTTTGAGGGTAGCAAAGATTTTTGCCATAGAGGTAGTATCGCCGAAAATATCAAAACAAAACATGAAGTGGAGGTAACACACCTTTGAATGAGAATATTCTTGTATTGGTTAGAGTTACACCTGAAAAAAGCAGTAATCATGGGCATCTGGTATGTGTGGCAGGGATAAATGAAACAAGTGAATGGAGGAGACTATATCCCATTGAGTTTAGTTATGGGGAGAAATCGATTAATTTCAAAAAAAGAGATATGATTCGTGTAACTCTTGCAATGCCGGATAACGATAAAAGAAGGGAGAGCAGAAAAGTTATCAAACACACAAATTTAATCTCGCAACTAAGCAACGATCAAGTTCGTGAGTGGATTTCGCCTTTAGTAACTTCTATCGAGAAATTGAATGAAGGAAATGCCAGTTTGGGAGTCATAAAACCCGAATTATTAGATGTTGAGATTAAAATACACAGTACTGAAATTCTTGATAAACAAACCTACTTTTCGATGGCTGGTGATTATTTGACGGAAAGTAGAGAAAAAGTAAAGATGCCAATAGAATTTAGATACATTTTCAAGTGTAAGGATGAACCTGAATGTACGGGACATAAAATAATTCTGATTGATTGGGAATTAAATGAACTTGCAAGAAATATCATGCGAAAAGATAAGGACCCCGATATTATAAAAGAGAAAATCAAGAATAAGCTATTTGATTATATGAAAACAAGGGATTTGTATTTTTTTATGGGAACGCATTTTCGCTTTGGCACATGGATAATAATTGGCATTTTTTATCCACCACAACCAGAAAAATCAGTTCAGAAAACATTGTTTGATATTTAAGAATATTTAATATTTAGAATAATTTTTGACATTAAGTAAAGAGATCATTTTGTCACATATCCTCAAATATATGTTGGCAGATTGTCAAAAAGCACATTCGTGGTTCAAGACAATTATAAGGAACACAAAATGTTTGACCCAAACTTCAAATACACACATAAGATAGTTAACAATCTTGTTGAAATATCTTCATCGAGAGAGATAATTCTTAATTCTTATCTTGTGCCCAAATGGGAAGTATCACTGAGAAGGGATGCTATAATAAAAGCTGCTCATGCATCCACTGCAATAGAGGGAAACCCCCTGACTCTCGAAGAGGTCAGCCAGCTTGCACAGGGTAGGAAAATTACTGCTACAAGGAAAGCACAGCAGGAAGTTCTCAATTATCTTGAGATTCTTGAAAATCTGGAAAAATACGAAGAAAATGGCGGGATAACCGGAAAAACCATTCTGGAATTGCACAAGGGTATATCGAGAGATACGTTAGAACATCCTGAATATGAAGGCATTTACAGGGACCTTCAGGTATATGTTGGTAACAGTGCAACAGGCGGGGTGATATTTATGCCACCACCGTTCGGAGAAGTGCCGGAACTGATGAATGGATTAATTAAATGGATCAATTCAGACGATTCATTAAAATATGACCCGGTCATTGTAGCGGGATTATCCCATTACGAATTTGTACGGATCCATCCTTTTGTTGATGGCAACGGCAGAACATCAAGAGCAATGGCAACGCTAATCCTTTATGTAAGAAAATTTGACATAAAGAGATTTTTCACACTGGATGACTATTATGACAGTGATAGGAATGCATATTACAGTGCGTTAAAATCTGTTGATCAAAATACACTTGACCTCACAGAATGGCTTGAATACTTCACTGATGGTGTTCTTCTTTCGATCTCAAATGTAAAAGAGAAAGTATTGCAACTTTCACTTGAAAAGCATAAAAAAGATTCATGAGGACAGATCGCTTTTACAGAAAAGCAGACAAAGATCATTGAACATCTGATCTCAAATGGTCGGATAACAAGCAGTGACATTCAAAACATGTTCAGAATATCTCGTCAATCAGCGCATAAAGAAATTAAAAAATTGGTCGAATTGAAAATTGTTAATCAAAAAGGTACGGGTAAGGCAACTTATTATATCATAAAATAGTCCGACGCAAAGGTTGACGTAAAGGTTGACGCAAAGGTTGACGTAAAGGTTGACGCAAAGGTTGACGTAAAGGTTGACGTAAAGGTTGACGCAAAGGTTGACGCAAAGGTTGACGCAAAGGTTGACGCAAAGGTTGACGCAAAGGTTGACGCAAAATATGGGGGAAAAATGCAAACGCAACCACCAGAAAAAGAACCTGATTTTCTGATACCCGGCATCAAGAAGAATGTTTTTGTCCTGGGTCTTGTGAGCCTGTTCACAGACATCTCAAGTGAGATGTTGTATCCTGTTATCCCGATATTCCTGACAGCCGTACTTGGTGCGCCGATGTATGTTGTAGGGCTTATTGAAGGGATCGCTGAGGGTACGGCAAGTATCCTGAAGGTAATATCCGGCTGGTATTCCGACAGGACAGGGAAGCGGAAACCTTTTGTTATTGTTGGTTACAGTTTATCTGCCATCTCAAAACCGTTGATGGCTTTTGCATATATCTGGCCGCTTGTTTTGGGCGCGCGCTTTCTGGACAGGTTCGGCAAAGGTGTGCGAACATCTGCGCGCGATGCCCTTATAGCAGATTCAACACCTGTGGCACAGAGAGGGAGATCCTTCGGATTACACAGGACAATGGATACCTTTGGCGCGGTCCTGGGTCCAATGATCGCTATCCTGATCCTGTATATAACCGCCGACAACTATCGTTTGCTCTTTATGTTAGCATTCTTGCCGGCACTTGTCAGCATTGTGCTGATCGTATTCTTTGTCTCTGAACGAAGGCAGGTTCCCAATGCAAAAGTATCATTCAAGATATCACAATTTGGAAGGGATTTCAAGGTATTCCTGTTGATCTCAGTCATATTTGCACTTGGGAACTCCAGCGATGTGTTTCTCATATTAAGGGCAACAGATGTGGGTATCACAATAACTGCCGTGCTGCTTTGCTATATCGTCTATAACATTGCCAATGCGATCGGCTCCTATCCCGCAGGCGTGTTGTCTGATAGAATCGGACGGCGCAGTCTCATGTTATGGGGTTTCCTGATATTTGCCGCAGTATACATTGGATTCGCACTGATGCCGGCGAATATCTATGTATGGCCGCTCTTTGCGATCTATGGCATTTATGCAGCATTTACGAACGGTGTCGCGAAAGCGTATGTGGTAGATCTTGTTCCTTTTGATAAACGAGGCACGGCTCTTGGGATATACCATACTGCAACAGGTGTCATGATCATCTTTTCAAGCATAATTGCCGGGCTGCTGTGGGAATTCATTGGTTCATCAGCCCCTTTTGTCTACGGTGCGGCAACGGCAGTTCTCTCGGCAGTGTTTTTGCTTATACTGATGCCAAAGCGGCATGAAATGGTTGGATGAGATTGGTACGTATCTGCATGAATTGTTTGAGAACAAGAACATTCGGTATGCGCTGATGTCACATCTGCATGGGAGGAAAGAACTCTAGTATGTGCCGCAGGTAACGCATTTCAACACCACTAAATCCCACTAAATTTCACTAAATCCCACTAAATCCCACTAAATCCCA
>JAHYJJ010000090.1:0-5814 GCA_019429165.1 Methanosarcinaceae archaeon
TGGTGATCGTAGGTGTGATAGTCACACTGCTAAACAGGTCCGATTTTGTTGGAGCCGGAAGCAGTGACCGCCTGACAAGAGTCGAGAAAGATGTTGACGAGATCAAGAGAATGGTAGAGGATATTAAGAACAAACTTGATGAAATTTAACACTCATTTGCATTCTTTTTCTGATCAGGGATTCTGGTTAAAGTTAATTTTAATACTATATTTAAAGTTAAAGTTAAAGTTAAAGTTAAAGTTAAAGTTAAAGTTAAAGTTAAAGTTAAAGTTAAAGTTAAAGTTAAAGTTAAAGTTAAGATTAGCACTGGCTAATCGGGTTTTAGTATGACAAAAACACTGCAGCAGATCGTGAATATAGGCGAGGCTATTTCGCATCCACTCAGGCTGAAAGTCCTGTATATGCTCTCTGAGCGTGAGTGGTATGTGTATGAGCTTGCAAAAGAGTTGAATGTTTCACGACAAGTGCTGTACCTGCATTTAAAACGACTTGAGAAGGCTGGTTTTGTGGAAAGCGACCTGCGGCTTGAGGACGATGATATGCGGGCTAAGAAATTTTTTAAGTTGAAGGAGTTTGAGGTTGAACTTGGTATAAACGAACTCAAACATTTGTTCGATTGAGACATATATCCAATGTGAGGATTAAGATTATAATCCGATAAAGCGATAAATACATGTAATCATTTGAAACGGATGTGTGGAAAATGTCACAAGAAATATCTAACAATAAATCATACTTTGTAATTTTTGCGCTTTCGATAGCTATAGTATTAATGGCAAGTATGATGTATGCCAATCCATTGAAAACATCAGGTCAAACAGAAGAACACACGATATATATGTCAGGTTCTGCAGAGAGAAGTGTAGTGCCTGATACTGCTTCGTTGAGTATCGGTGTTGTTGTTCAATTGCCAACTGCAAAGGAAGCTTCAGAGGAGAATGCAGTTTTGATGAGTGCTGTCATCAGTGAGCTTAAGGCTCTTGGACTGCAGGATAAAGAAATTAAAACTTCTTATGTCTCTGTCAGTCCAGTGTATAATTATGAAACCGGTAGAACTATAGAAGCTTACTATGCTTCCAATGAAGTACAGGTAACCTCAAAGAACCTGGAAAACCTGAGCGATATCATTGACAGATCAACAACTGCCGGTGCCAACCAGATCGGAGGCATATCCTTTTCTGTATCCGATGAAAAGCAGAAAGAGCTACGTGATGAACTGCTACAAGAAGCAGTAGAGGATGCATCATCAAAAGCCAGTAAACTTGCCGAAGAACTAAATGTTAAGATCATCGGGGTGAAGACATCCTCTATCAGCGAAAGTAGAGGTTCACAGCCATTCTATGCAGAAATGGCAATGGCCGATCAAAAAGTTGCTACGCCGATCCAGCCCGGAGAAACAACCGTTTCATTATCTGTCCAGGTGACATACATAATTGAGTGAACGATCCATAAATTGCATGGTAACATATATTGTTACCTTTGCAACTTATTTTTCGTGTACTGGGATCAATAACCCAATTTGTATTTGTTTAGATGGTTTCGACGAAATGTCGATGTACATTTCAAATAACCAGACCCCAAGCAACAACAACGCCTTTAGGCGGCACGTTCCATCGCCACCACCCGTCCGCACTCGTAAAATTCGCAGTTCTTACGAATCAATCCATACAAATACAAATACAAATACAAATACAAATACAGATACAGATACAAATACAAATACAAATACAAATACAAATACAAATACAAATACAAATACAAATACAAATACAGGTACACTGACAGCAATTGAAAATTCGATGTGTATGCAGGGTGGTGTTATAGGACGGTGCCGCGCTTTGCGCGCGTGGCAGCACCTTTTTTTTAGTATCCTTAACTCACCAAACTGCCTGCACCAAACAAATTGAAACGATCAGGGCTTTGAACGTATTAATCTGAATACATCCTTTAGTGCCAGATGCTTTTCTTCGACTACCGAAAGCCCTGCCTTCCTGATGTTTTTTACAGTCTTACGGTTCAGGTTCACGCCCATAAAGAACATGAATATAGGATTGAGGATGTTCTCTACAAATGTAAGTATCCAATTGCTGCTTCGCATGTGCTCAAGATTTATCACCACTCCATCCGGCCTGCAAACCCGCCGCATCTCGCGAAGTGCTGCAACCGGATCGGGTATGGAGCAGAGCACAAAAGTTGTTACAACGTAATCAAAACTGTTGTCAGCAAAGGTGAGTTTTTCTGCATCCATCACCATAAGTGAAATATTATCCAGACCCTCCGCGCGTTTTTTTGCATGTTCCAGCATTTTTGGGCTTATATCAATTGCTGTCATATTGCAATCTCTGGGATAGTATTCAAAAATCTTTCCGGTTCCGGCACCGACTTCCAGAACAACACCGTGCAGATCCGACAGCATTGCGCGCCGCCATTTTCTGAACAAGAAATGTTCAACCGGCGCTTCCATCATGTCGTAGATGAGTGAGATCCGGTCGTATTTTGAGATTATTGACATTTTGATCAACACCGATTATTTTATTTGTATAGGTTGTTTTGAATCCGAAGCAAACCGCCGCAGGCGGCGCAACTCCATCAACAATAATTTATCAAGTTACGCACACTTAATATTATACATTACGATTGATCTGAGTGTCAGCAAAAATATTTTCGAGTCAGTAGTATGGAAATACGCCGCCTGCGGCGGTTGTGTTGGTTTTAGTTTCACAAGTATTCACAAATAACTATTACTTATCACTCAATTTGACAGCCGTGCCGTATGCCAGTATCTCTGCAGACCCTGCCATTACCATCGCGGTCATGAAACGCACATTTATCACAGCATCCGCACCCATCCTCTCAGCATCATCTACCATGCGATTAATAGCCTTCTCCCTCGCATCTTCAAGCATCTTTGAGTATTCGGTCAGTTCGCCACCTACAATATTGCGTAGAACAGCCATGATATCTTTCCCGATATTCTTGGCTTGAATCGTACTCCCCCGCGCCATGCCAAGCGTCTGTGTGATCTCTTTTCCTGCGATATAATCTGTGTTTACGATCATCATATTATAACCTCAATATTTCCTTTCGATCTCTTTATCCTTAACAGCCCTGTTTTCATTAAACAATGACAACAATACCACCATAATGCCCAATAAAATGGCTGCAATGGATAGTTTTAGTATCAGGTTTTCGTTACTTGCCAATATCTCGTAGAAAGCATACATCATTAACAGAATGAAACCTATGAGTGTCAAGCCAATACCAATATTTCTAACTGCTATATTGCGATTCATGTCACATACCTCCAGTTACATACACAATAAAAATGTCCTGTTATTGTTGTTATAATTATCGTCAACGACCCCGGACTTAAATTCAAGACTTGTATGTGGCACCTCAGCCTTGCGATTTTCCATCTTGTCCGTCAATCTACACACCATCATGTTAGTTACAATACTCATCATTTTCATAAGTAATTATTGTCATAAAAGTCCTAAAATATATAGTTTCGTCATTCACTTTTTTGCATAAAAAACGCCCACGTGTAGAAAGTCGAGCCATAATCATATTTCACTACAAAGCCCTTATTCCACCAAAACGGCAATAATTAGGCACACCAAAATATTTATATCCACAACCGTATTATTAGGCACGCCTAAAAACTCCACAAAACAAAGGTGAACAAAATGATACCAAGTTTCATGATAACATTCCGTGAAGGTCTTGAAGCATTCCTCATCGTAGGAATCATTCTCGCATACCTTGCACAGACAAAACGAACCGAATTGAACAAGCACGTCTATGCTGCAACAGGACTTGCCGTACTCGGAAGCATCGGAGCGGCACTCGTGTTCAATTCACTCGCAATAGAATTTGCAGGAAAGAACGAGGAGCTTTTTGAAGGCATTGTCATGCTGATCGCAGCAGCAGTGCTCACTTCAATGATAATCTGGATGGCGCGCGAAAGCAAGAATATCTCATCAAGTATCCGGCAGAAAGTGGACTCAAACCATGCGCGCGGCCTGTTCGTGCTTGCCTTTGTTTCAGTGTTCAGGGAAGGCATCGAGACCGTACTCTTCCTTGGTGCTGCCGCAATGAACACAGAAGCACGAACAGTCCTCTATGGCGGTGTACTTGGTCTTGCAACATCCATTGTAGTTGCATATCTTGTATTCAAGTCCTCATCCCGCGTGAACCTCAAGACGTTCTTCAAGTACACAGGCATATTCCTGATACTCTTTGCAGCAGGACTGACCGCACACGGAGTACATGAATTGCAGGAAGCAGGAGTTGTACCGATAATTGTAGAGCATGTCTGGGACATGAACCACCTGCTCGACGAAAATGGAACAGTAGGTTCGCTGCTAAAATCGCTCTTTGGATACAACGGAAACCCATCCCTGCTTGAAGTATTCGCCTATGTCGGATACTATGTCGCGGTCGGATTGGGACTAAAACAGATGAGTGTCCGAAACTTGCCGCATCCAGAAACGGCATAAAGTTCGATACAAGTTGTCCTATCTCCGCATTCAGCCCTATCTGAATGCGGATTTATTTTTCATTCTTTTTTCTTTATCTTCTATTCTAACATTGCCTACATCAAAACTTATATATGGCAGTAATACTTTGTTAGTGCAAATACAACCCACAGTAATAATTAAGGTTCACACAACCACAACAATATAGTACAATATACCTATAGACAAGCAACAGCAAATATTAAAGGGAAAAATGAGGACTACAAATGATAGGCGGATTCAATGACGAACAGATACGCCGTTACTCTCGGCACATAATACTGCAAGAGGTTGGCGGAAAAGGACAGGAAAAACTATTGTCCTCCAAAGTGCTTTGTATAGGCGCAGGCGGACTTGGTTCACCAATTATCCAGTACCTTGCAGCAGCGGGTGTTGGCACCATCGGTATCGTGGACGATGATGTGGTAGACCTTAGCAACCTCCAGCGACAGGTCATACACGGCGGCAATGTGGATGTTCCAAAAGTGGAATCCGCAAAACAGTTCGTGAACAAACTGAATCCCGATGTCAATGTAAAAACATATAACCATCGCATAACCCCTGAAAACATACTCGATATCATCAAGGATTATGATATCGTGGTTGACGGATCCGACAATTTCGCAACAAGATACCTTGTCAACGATGCCTGTGTGCTAACAGGAACCCCCCTCTCACACGGCAGTATATTCAGATTCGAGGGACAGGTCACAACCATCCTTCCAAATGAAGGGCCGTGTTACCGATGCCTGTTCGAACACGCTCCACCTGCCGGAATGGTTCCAAGTTGTCAGGAAGCAGGTGTAATAGGCGTACTTCCTGGAATCGTCGGAGTAATACAGGCGACAGAGGTTATCAAATACCTACTTGGTTTAGGTGAATTGCTTGTCGGGCGCATGATATACTACGATGCCACACAGATGACCTTTGATGAAATAAAGATAAGGAAAAACCCAACCTGTCCGGCTTGTGGCGAGAATCCAAAAATTACAACGATCGAAGCGGAGAATTATCAGGAAACCTGCACATTATAAGATGTGCAGGCACCCATAAAAACGTCTAACCCAAAGGTTTATCAATAATTGTGCTTTATGGATGTTGCACGAAATGAAAAGGGCTCGTGGTCTAGCCGGTTATGACGTCGCCTTGACATGGCGGAGGTCCTGAGTTCGAATCTCAGCGGGCCCATTTGTGAGGTGTCATGCGAAGCAGATACCTCGGATCGCGCTCCAGAAGCGTAATCTGGGTTGCGAATCTCAGCGGGCCCATTTGTGAGGTGTCATGCGAAGCAGATACC
>JAHYJJ010000091.1:0-5808 GCA_019429165.1 Methanosarcinaceae archaeon
TTTTTAGTTTTATATGGATCATCACATTTACACAGTCATCTTAATACATCTATACAATTACTAATCATCTATTGAATACTAATCATCTATTGAATACTAATCATCTATACAATTACTAATCATCTATACAATTACTAATCATCTATTGAATACTTTTAATCATCTTTGCGGTGCTCATCAGTTTATTCACCGATCGGTGCAGGCTCTTTAGCCCCTCTTTATCCTCAGACACACCCTCTGCCCCCTTATCCCTGGACCAGAAAGTACCACCAAGATTTGAACCAAACGACCCACCCGCAACAGGGATCATTTCACTTATCACATAGAAATTTAGGATCGTCTGGATCGCAGGTTCCTGCCCACCGACACGGTCTCCGCCATCGGCGACTGCCATTCCTACCTTGTTCAAGAACACTTTCGGATTACGCGCAACAATCGCACGGCACCGATCCATCATGACCTTTGTCTGACCACTGAGCGTTCCCTGATACACAGGAGTGCCGATAATCCATGCATCTGCCCAGATCATCTTCTCATACAACTCGACCATATCATCCTTGTGAACGCATCCCTCTTTTTTGCGGACACAATAATCACAATGGATACAAAAATTCAGCGTTTTCCCGCTTGCAGAGAAATAATCGGTCTCGACCGAAAAATTCTCCTTTGCAAACCTTAACGCTTCATTTACCACAAAATCGGTCGCTTTTTTCCTTGGACTTCCGGATATTCCCAGAAGTTTTATAGAAACATCACTTTCGGACATCATCACCCATTCGCTAAAGTTATCGCTTATGGCAATGTAATTGCCAGCATTGGACAGGCATCAACACAAGCACCGCACTCGGCACACTCCTCAGGACGTGCAACGACTGCTCTGTCGTTAATCAGATCAAATACATCCATCGGACATGCTTCAACACATGCACCGACTCCTTCACATTCATTTAAATCTACTTTTGGTGGCATATTTTCTCTCCTTTTTAATTCTAAATAGTGCTACTGCGCCTTGAGCCTATTGTAAACATCATGTCCAACAATTGCCCCATGCGCCGCAGCAACAATAAGTAAATCTACATCAGATGCAACATTTCCAACCGCATAAACACCATCTACATTTGTACGCTGGTGTTTGTCAGTCTTGACAAAACCTGATTCATCGATATCGACACCAAGATGTTCAGCCGCTTTTATATCTGGCTTCAGATCGCTTACAAGCACCACTGCATCCACATAAATCTCAAGTTTCTCATCTTCAGTATTATCCTGAAGAACCGCTTTTTCAACTTTCTTTGCACCCTGCAGTTCCAGCAGGTTTGTTGATGTCATGATCTTCAATGACTCGATCTTTTTGACCTTATCAATTACCTTGTCAGGCACACCAAATGAACTCTCTTCCGTAACTAACGTGATACTATCAACAATTCCCGAAAGACACTCGGCAGTCGAAATCGCATTGTATCCTTTGCCATAGATCAGTACCCGCTTGTCCGCAAGTTTTGATGGATCTGTACTGAGATAGTACACCCCTCCTTCATTCTGTGCAAACTTTTCCTCGCCCGGAATACCTAATTCCACAGACATGCTTCCTGTTGCAAGTACCACAAATCTAGCCTTGTATTCAGTACCATCTTCGGTAGTCAATACTTTGATATCGCCCTCTTTTTCAATATCAATACTGCTCACAGCCTTTTCTTTTCGGTCAACATGCTGCTTTTCCGCATCCTCAAGCAACGTTTTTGTAAGACCCGCAGGAGACATTTTACCGGTCAATCCCGGGTAGTTCTCGATCAATCGAGCCGAGCACATCTTATTGAGGACACCACCCCAGGTGCCGCTTTCAAATATAACGGTCTTAAGTCCCATGTATGCTGACACGGTTGCCGCAGACAAACCTGCTGCACCGCTTCCAACAACTGCGACCTCATACTCATTATCACCAAGTTTTTTTACGCCGCTTTTTTGCTTGTCCATATAATCCTTTATAGCAGCATGCAGCGCATCTGCTGCCAGGTTCGAACAATGCATCTTAACCATTGGCAGTCCCCCCAGATCATCCGCAACATCAGAACGAGTGATCTCCAGTGCTTTTTCAAGCGTCATCCCTTTTGCCATCTCAGTGACCATGCTGGAAGTTGCAATGGCGGATGCGCATCCAAATGTACGAAATTTGATATCTTTTATAATATTGTCCTCAACCTTAAGTTGGATCTCCATCATATCGCCGCATACCGGATTCCCGACCTGCCCTATTGCATCGGCATCCTTTATGATACCAACGTTCCTTGGATTCCTGAAATGGTCCTTTACTTTTTCACTATACTCTATTGGTTCTACCACATTAATTCCCCCTAAAATTATTCACCCGGATACAACGGCGAAAGCATACGAAGTCTATCAATCACACCTGGAATATTCTCAATAATATAATTTGCCTCTTCGATGGTATTCCACCGATTTAATGAAAGCAACAGCGACCCATGTGCTTCCTCGTGCCGCAATCCTATTGACATGAGAACATGGGATGGCTGAAGTGTCTTCACAGAACATGCAGACCCTGTCGATGCCTCTATCTCGAGGTCATTTATGCCCAGAATGATACTCTCACCTTCAATGAAACTGAATCTAATACTTGCAATATTTGGCAGTCTTTTTGTTTTGTGACCTGTGATATATGAATATTTGATCGTTCCAAGCACCTTTTCGATGATACGATCACGAATTTCCATCATCTTAGAGGAATCGGCATCCATTTCCGCTTTTGCTATCTCACATGCTTTGCCAAAACCCGCAATGCCCGGGATATTCTCCGACCCTGACCTTATACCTTTTTCCTGCCCGCCTCCTGTCATTACCGGACGGACCGGTACACCTTTACCAACGTACAATGCACCAACACCTTTTGGACCGTTTATGTCATTGGATGATATCGAAAGCAGGTCAATGTTGTCCTTTTGTACATCGATCGGGATCTTACCACATGCCGCAACTCCATCCACATGGAACAGGATTTCCCTCTTATGTGCCATCTCACCAATTTCACGTATCGGCTGGATCGTTCCGATCTCACCGTTCGCATACATAACAGAGATCAGGATAGTATCATCGCGTATCTCATGTTCTATACGCTCGACATCAACAAGCCCATCCTTATCCACAGGCACGAACGATACTTCAAAACCCTCACGCTGCAAATCCTTGCAGGTGTTGATCACAGACATGTGTTCGATCACAGTTGTGATAATATGCTTGCCTTTGCTCATTTTCCTCTGGGCTGCACCACGAAGGGCAATATTGTTGGATTCTGTACCGCCTGATGTGAAAATAATATTATCACTCTCTGCACCGATAAGAGATGCCACTGATTCCCTTGCAGTTGCAAGTGCCCGCCTTGCATTGATACCTGAATCATGTAAAGACGCAGGGTTTCCTACATCGGTTCTCATATACGACATCATTGCATCGATCACACGCTCATCAACTGGTGCTCCGGAAGCATTATCCATGTAAATCCTGTTCAATTCCATAACCTCGTTTTTTTTTAATATCCCCGGATCTCCTTCCCCTCAATTTCCAATCATCACTTATGTTTTCTAATAATCAGAACCACATTGTCCCATCAGCATCCAGAACAAGATCATTCAGGGTTGCTGCGCCTACCACTTCAACGCCTTCGATGAAATCACCCCTATCAAATCCGATCAACTGGGTCGATGCTTCGCATACATAGAGTTTTACTCCTGCGGCAACTGTCTGGTCAATGATATCATTAAGGGGCGGAAAATTTCCCATCTGTATCTTTTCTGCTGCACCCTTTTTGACAACGGTTATACCCATTCCCAAAAAATACACGGCTGCATCAACACCCATGGCTTTTGCGGTCTGTGCAAGTACGAACGGAGAATACAATCTCTCAGGTGTTTTGATACCACTTGTCTGTACATATAATAGATTCTGTTCAGTCATAATAAGTCCTCATTTCACTCTTTCGATCAAAAAACAAAAATGGTCGCCCATATCTTCAAATTTCAACAATTTGTTGCCGGTTCTTTTTGCCCATCTTGGAATATCGTTGGTAGATGCAGGGTCATCTGTCAGTACTTCCAGCACCTCACCGATCTCTATATCGTTTATTGACTGCGATGTGTTAAAGACAGGAACCGGACAGAATAGCCCGATACAATCTTCCACTTTATCCGGTATTATTTCAGTTTCTTTATTCATCTGATTTTACTCTCCCTTCCTATGAACAAACATCGCACTGGTCACCAATACTGCTGCAAGACCGAATGCTCCAAATCCTGGTGTCGATTCTGTTGTGGGTTCTGTCTGCACACCTTTGTTTGAATCGGTATTTGCATCCGAATCCGGTGAATTTATCGAGTCTGATGCTTGCGCCATAATAATTACAGGTACAACATATGTGCCCTCATCAAACAAATAATCAATGATTGCCTGTGGCGCTGATCTATATTGCAGTTTAGCGCTGATGGTTACAGGGTCTTTCGCATCTGCAGGTATTGTGAATGTGTGCTGTTCAACAGCGGTTTCTCTCGGAGATATCCGGTGATCCGAAATTACACTCTCTGCCAGCCATACCTTCGAAGTAGGATTACCATCCGCGTCACCCAAAACCGTATGATACACCAGCGTATCGAGATTGATGTTCCGATCTCCATCAAGTGCACCGTAATGGTAGAACTTGTTTCCATCACCATCTGTTGCAGTCACATCCAGCCACATCTCCCTCATATTTGTCAAACCGGTTGGAAGCATGTGTCCTGCACCCGAATTTGTAATTGATACATTAACGGTTACAGTTTCACCTACTTTAGCTGACCCCGGAGCATCAACAATCAACGTTGCAGCACTCTGGAGGCGCTCAATTGCCATATCCCTGTGGGTTTCATCTCCAAGAATATCCGTTATAAACGCATTTCCACCAACTGCATAATGGGTAAATATATGATCTCGTTTCGGGCCCATTGATGCCGCTATCCCCGGATTCGCTTCAAATTGAGTGATTCCTGGAGTCATATGACAGTCCTGACACTGGATACCTTCCTTAGAATATGGCCCCGCTTTCCATTCCGTGTAGGTTGCTTCGAGCGGCAGATCGTTTATTGGGTGATTAACATCATGACACATACCACAAAATTCTGCTTTTGTATGAAGATCTGAAAACTCTGTCAAATGATATGGTGAACTTGAATCTGCGAATGGTCCCCATTTTATGTTGCCGGGTGTGACAATAAAAGCTGCATTACCAATTCCTGTACTGCCCGATACCGTGTGGCAGAAGTCACACTGGACACCTCTTTTTGCAATATCACTCAGTTTGGAACCATCAACAGGGGGGAGTTCACCTGACACCACACCAATGGGGGCATGGCAGCGGGCACAGTATGTATCAGTCAAACCATCAGTGTCGATACTTGCCATCTCAGACTCTATTTTATAGAACGGGTCTATCTCGGCGAGTGAATGCATTCCACCCTCCCACTGGGAATGGATAATACCATGACATCCCGCGCATTTTGCATCTCTTTCGAACTGGTTAGAAGATAATGAACCAGCTGCTGTTTCCTCTGCCGCAAATGATGGAGTTATTGTCAATAACATCAGTACAATTAACAGCACAACTATTTTAGGTTTAATGAATAATCCCTCTCTTATGTGTATTATATATCTGTGTTATATATCAAGTCGTTTGATCTAAATCACTTGACTTTGATCACTTTTTCGCTTTCCCACATACCATGGACATTACACCGACTGATAGCACGCAGTGTGGCAGTCTCATGTGCT
>JAHYJJ010000258.1:0-1026 GCA_019429165.1 Methanosarcinaceae archaeon
GTATACAAAACACACTTGATCGGATGATAAAAATGGTGAAATTGGCATGAGTGGAAGTGAATTGATTAAATATGAAGAGATCCAGAACACGATTTATACCATCCGCGATGTTCAGGTAATGCTGGATAAGGATTTAGCAATTTTTTATGGTGTGAAACCAATCAGACTAAGAGAACAGGTAAAAAGAAATATCAAACGTTTCCCCTCCGATTTCATGTTTCAACTCACGGAAGAGGAAGTAGATCTTATGGTATCGCAAAATGCGATACCTTCAAAGCAGCATCTGGGCGGTTCACTTCCTTTTGTTTTTACTGAACAGGGTGTTGCGACCATTTCCGCAGTACTTACCAGTGAAAGAGCGATTGAAATTAATATCCAGATTATGCGCGCTTTTGTTGCAATGCGCCGTGTTATTGCTTTAAATGCAGGGGTTTTTCAGCGTCTTGATGCTGTGGAAAAGAGGCAGATAGAGCATAAAGCAGAAACTGATCAGAATTTTGAAAAGATTTTCAATGCCATGGAAAGCAAAGAAATTCAACCCAAGCAGGGTGTTTTCTTTGATGGCCAGATATTTGATGCTTACAAATTCGTTGCAGACCTTATTCGAACAGCCAAAAACTCGATTACCATCATTGACAATTATATTGATGATACTGTTTTGACCCACCTCACAAAAATAAATGATGGCGTAAAAGTTACAATTTTCACAAAAACAATATCAAAACAACTGGCTTTGGACATAAAGAAATTTAATGCACAATATCCACCAATCGAGATAAAAGAATTCAAAAACTCCCATGACCGATTTATCATCATCGACAACAAAACAGTCTATCATTTCGGCGCTTCTCTCAAAGACCTCGGTAAGAAATGGTTTGCATTCTCGAAAATGGATATCGGGGCGATTGAGATGCTTACAAGGTTGGAAGGAATGAAAGCATGATGTTAGTGTATGCTTGAATCTATAGTAGAAATTCAGACACCGCACATGCCTTCGAATTCAAGATACTCTTCTTCTGTCAGGTC
>JAHYJJ010000268.1:0-5687 GCA_019429165.1 Methanosarcinaceae archaeon
GAGTTTGAGATGCCAACGGCTGCGTACAATGTGAGTGGTGAATATTCCATGTTAAAAGCCGCAGCACAAAATGGCTGGCTGGATGAGAAAGCGGTTATGTACGAGTCACTTCTTTCGATCAAACGCGCGGGCGCAGATATGATATTGACATATTTCGCAAAGGACATGGCACGGATGTTGGGTGAAGCATAATTCATCTATAATGTATGATTTAACTGTCGTCTCGCCACTTATTACTAATAAAAATAATAAATTGTATCATCTACAAGCAACACATTTATTACCAAAATATTCAACAATAAACCATAGGTGTTTAATCATGGTGAAAAAAGATATTGTTCAAGTTAAAAATCCGAAATCTGGACATTATGTTAAAATAGACAGATCGATCGGAATAATTCTTAGTTATAAGAAAACAGAAGGCCCATATAAAAATATTCCAATCGCCAGAAAGAGGAATAGATGATACTCTACAGACCTGATGGCGAGGTCCACAATACCTACATAAAATATCGCCCAAAAACCTGTTTTATTATGACCAAACTTGGCCAACCCATTTCATCTGAAATTGAAGATATAAGAGTTGAACTGCATAAAATATTAGATAAGCAACAAATTAAAGAAATTGATGCTGAAAGTATTGTTACAGGACGAGATTTTTTAATGAAGATCTGGAACCTGATTACAACAGTTCCATTGGGAATTGCAATTATAGATAACAATATGTCGGGACAGACCCTTTCTAATATTTTTTATGAAATTGGATTTATGCAAGCTTGCGGTAAAGAAACATTGGTTATAAAAACAAAAGATGCAAAAATACCATCTGATTTTATTCGAACCGAATATGTTGAATACGGAAATCATTTTGAGAACAAACTTGATAAATTCTTCAATACTTTCTTTGCACTACCTGAATATTATGATAATATGGCAGAAGCACTTGAAAACAATCCCCTTTTAGTAATTGATTATTTGAGAAGAGCATATTTAATAAGTGGTGATGCTGAATATAAGAAAAAAGCTAACATTATTTATAATGAATTACCAATTGGTGGTAGAGCAAAAAATAGTGTGGAGGCTTTATTAGTTAATTTTTGAGCATTTTTAAGTTATAATCACAACCTATAAAATTCAGATCCAATGGTGTTCACATGAGTTTAGAAAAATCAAAACAATTATACGAAAAAGCCAAGACCCTTCTCCCTGGTGGAGTTAGCAGTCCGGTTCGGGCTATCAAGCCATATCCATTTTACACAGCATCAGCAAACGGTTCAAAGATCACGGATGTTGATGGGAACGAATACATTGATTACTGTATGGCTTATGGTCCGAAAATACTTGGGCACGGTCATCCGCGCATCAAGCAGGCAATTGTAGAACAATTGGACAAGGGATGGCTGTATGGCACACCTACAGACCTTGAGGTGACGCTTGCCGAGAAGATCGCATCACTTTACCCGAGCATCGACATGCTCAGGTTTGTTACCACAGGCACGGAAGCAACAATGAGCGCACTCAGGGCAGCGCGCGGGTTCACAGGTAAGAACAAGTTTATCAAGATGGAAGGCGGATTCCATGGCGCGCACGATGCTGTACTTGTCAAAGCAGGCTCCGGTGCGACCACACACGGCAAACCCGATTCACTCGGAATTCCGGAGGATTTTACAAGGAATACACTTCAGGTTCCGTACAATGATATTGAAGCACTTACACACACCATCAAATCCAACAAGGATGACATGGCAGCAGTGATAATAGAACCTGTTATGGGAAATATCGGTCCGATTCTGCCTGATGGGGATTACCTGAAAGATGTGCGAAAGGTCACAGAGGAGAACGATGTTGTCCTGATATTCGATGAGGTTATTACAGGATTCAGGCTCGCCATGGGTGGCGCACAGGAATACTACGGCGTTACACCTGACATGACAACACTCGGGAAGATCGTTGGCGGTGGAATGCCTATCGGCGTGTTTGGCGGAAAGCGCGAGATCATTGAGATGATATCACCATCCGGTGGTGTTTATCAGGCAGGCACGTTCAGCGGCAGTCCCGCTTCTGCAGCAGCAGGTATTGCAATGCTTGACGTTCTTGAGAAAGAGAATGTTCACAAGACATTGAATGCAACAGGCGATATGGTGCGTGCGCGGTTATCTGATATTGTTTCTGATCTGGGGCTTGATTATAATGTATCCGGGATTTCGTCGATGTTCAAGATATTCTTTGGGGATACTCCTTCTAACTACCAGGAAGCACTCAAATGCGATAAGGAAGGTTATTTCGAGTTCTTCCACAGGATGTTGAAGAGCGGTGTTTTCCTGCCGCCATCGCAGTTCGAGACGAATTTCGTATCAACAGCACACAGTGAATACGATCTGGAAAAGACGTTTGAAGCCTACGAGGCTAACCTGAAATAGGTGTTTAAAAATGATAATAGGAACTCGCGGCAGTGGTCTTGCTCTTGCACAGGCGAACCTTGTGGCACGTCTGCTTAAGGAGAACGGTGTTGAGACCACGCAGTTGATCATAAAGACTAGCGGTGACACGTTCACAGACCGCCCGCTGCACGAGGTTGCAGGTGTGGGTGTTTTTGTGAGAGAGCTCGATGACCGTATGCTTGCAGGTGAGATCGATATCGCAGTACATTCGATGAAAGATCTGCCAACTGTGCGCCCGGAGGAGTTAACAATTGCAGCGGTCATGAAACGTGACTCACCATTAGATGTACTTTTGACAATCGACGGCTCGACACTTGATGAGTTGCCGGATGGTGCGGTTATAGGCACGACATCAATGCGCAGGCGGGCACAGTTACTCAGGTATAGACCAGACCTTAATATCCAGGACCTTCGTGGGAATATCGATACACGGATCAAAAAACTCAAGGATGGGCTGTATGATGGAATACTGCTCGCAGAAGCCGGACTCCAGCGCATGGGCTGGGAGATGGATGTGGAGCAGTTGAGTCCTGATGGATTCTGCCCTTCTGCAAACCAGGGTACGATAGTCATTGTTACAAGAGCAGGCAGTGAAGCCGAAAAAGCGGTCGCTTTTCTTGACCATCCGCAGTCGCGCATTGAGACAGAGATCGAGCGCCTTGTGATCACAGAAGTTGAAGGTGGATGCATTGTCCCTATTGGTGCGTTTGCTGAAGAGGTTGAAAAAGGCGTTATTCATGTGCGTGCAGAAGTGCTTGCACTGGATGGAACGTATGAGGTCCGCGTTGATGAACTGATCCTGACCGAAGATTACAAGGCTGAAGGTCAAAGACTTGGTCATGAACTTGTTAAACTCGGTGGCAAGGAACTTGTACAGGACGCGATCTGCCAGTTATCAGATTTTGATTCAGAGCAGAGTCAATTTAACTAACATTTTGAATACAACATTCTAACTAAAACTACGTGAATGAACATGGTTACACTCACAGGACTAAAACTTAAGAATCCTACAATATTAGCCGCAGGTATTATGGGTACGACTGGCGCATCCCTTGTGCGAATGGCAAAGGAAGGCGCGGGTGCTGTTGTTACAAAATCTATCGGACCCGAGCCTAAAGAGGGACATCATAATCCAAGTATGGTTCAACTCGAATGCGGCTTTTTGAATGCGATGGGGTTGCCGAATCCTTCTTATGAGGCTTTTTTGCAGGAACTTGAATTTGCGAAAAATGGATGTTCTGTTCCTGTGATAGCGAGCATTTTCGGAGGAAATGCCGATGATTTCCTCAAGGTTGCGGATGGTTTAAGTTCTGCAAAACCTGATGCTTTTGAACTTAACGTTAGTTGCCCGCATGCACAGGGGTATGGTGCGATGATCGGCAGCGACCCTTATGTGGTCGAGGAGATCACGCGCGCTGTCTGTGACAGCGTCGACATTCCCGTATGGGTGAAACTTACCCCGAATGTCACTGATATTGTGACCATCGGTGAGGCAGCCGAGCGAGGCGGTGCTGACGGCGTGGTTGCCATAAACACTGTTCGTGCCATGGCAATTGATATTGCCACAGGTTATCCGATACTTGGAAACAGGTTCGGTGGCATGTCAGGTGAGGCTATTAAACCGATCGCTGTTAAGTGTGTCTATGACCTCTATGCTGCTCTTGATATTCCGATCATCGGCGTGGGCGGTGTGTCCAAATGGCAGGATGCGATTGAAATGATGATGGCAGGCGCAAGTGCGGTGCAGATTGGTTCTGCGGTATTTGATGGAACCGGGGTGTTTGGCTCGATCGCTGACGGGATTGACAATTACCTTGATGAGAACGGTCATGCCGGAATTGAAGATATAATCGGCCTTGCCCATGTGGTGATCTGAAATGCGACCTATCAACGTTATCATTACAAAAATGATCGATGAATCCCCATCAACAAAAACGTTCTTTTTTGACAGATCATTTGAAAATGCAACCCCCGGCCAGTTCGTGATGGTCTGGATCCGTGGCGTGGACGAGATCCCGATGACGCTTTCCTACATCAATGCAATTACCGTGCAGAATGTCGGTGATGCGACATCTGCACTTTTTGAACTGAAGGAGGGGGACACACTCGGTATTCGCGGACCTTTCGGCAACGGTTTTACATTACCTCAAAAGGACGAGAAGATCCTTCTCATTGCAGGTGGCGTGGGTTCTGCACCCCTTGCACCCCTGGCAGAGTGTGCTTCGTATAGCGGATCTAATGTTACTACCATTTTGGGTGCGCGCAGTTCTAATGAGTTGATATTCGCAAACAGGTTCTTTATGACAGGCGAGATCCATGTCACAACCGATGATGGAACACAAGGTCGGCGCGGATTCGTAACCGACGTTTTGAATGATATCGATATTTCGGTGTATGACAAAATATATACCTGTGGCCCCGAGATAATGATGGCGCGCGTATTTGAGATACTCTACAAAGCAGACGCACATACCCGGGCGGAATTCAGCCTGCATAGGTATTTCAAGTGCGCTATCGGTGTGTGCGGGGCGTGCTGTATGGACCCGCATGGATTGAGGGTTTGCAAGGACGGACCTGTGTTTAATGGGGAGTTGCTTGTTGACACGGAGTTTGGGAAGTATAAGAGAGGGGCGAGTGGGATTCGGGGCGGGATTTAGTTGGATTTAAAATCGATGTGATGACCGCCGCCAGGCGGCGCAGTCCTACGATAATTACTATTTTTATAGTAAACCACATCTATTTTTTGTAACTTTTAGATACTATGAGTGTATTATATAGCATGTGAGAAAAGGAGAATCATTTCAACGAATTCGTATTTCACCCGCAGAATATAAACAACTTGAATTCTCCCTTCGGTCGAATTGACTCGGACTATATAATTCTATAAAACATATACAACGAGAAAACTGTTATCATTTAGAGCTCTTTCGTATACATAGAATTGCTTTTGGCAACTCCACATTGTTGCATCAGGTAAACTGCGGATTTTGGAGGCATAAAAAAGTTATGTTCAATATTGAACTGCTCCCACCTGTTTTTTTGCAGCAAAGAAGGAGTCTTTTGATCAATCCATATAAATAGAGGTTGTAGAGGATTGAAACGAAACATTTTGGTTTGGGTAAGAATAATGCTCATTAAATTAATTTCCTCTACAGTTCTAGATTGTTTTTCTACATAAAAGCAATTTTCCAGAATTATACCTTTTTATACCCAAATTCATACCCAAATTCATACCCAAATTCATAC
>JAHYJJ010000092.1:0-5625 GCA_019429165.1 Methanosarcinaceae archaeon
TAGATACTGCGTCCGACAATAACCCAATCCGCGCCCGCTTTTATCACATCAGCCGCACTCCCGCCCTGTGCACCGACACCTGGCGAAATGATGGAAAGTTCACTGCCGATTATGCTTCGTATCTCACTCACACGCTCCGGGCGCGTTGCAGGTGCCACTACACCGGACGCACCCGCATCCAGTGCCATTTTTGCAATAACTTCGGCGACCGGACGGAAAAATTCAACACCACCCGGGTGGCTCATTTCTGTTACCACGTAGATGTCTTTACCACTCGCCTTCGCAGTCCCCACACACGCATCAAGGCTATCCTGCCCTGTAAAACCGTGAACAATAACTGCATCTGCGCCTGCTTTGAATACCTGCTCACATATCAGGCGGTCAGTGTTCGGGATATCTGCTACCTTGAAATCTGCAATTACAGGCGCGTATTGTGCAAGATCTTTTACAATACCGAGTCCTGTTGCAAGTACAAGCGGGTAGCCAACTTTTATTGCATCCACGTATTCGTGGACATACTGTGCGATTTTGAGTGCGCTTTCTCTGTCTGTGACATCAAGTGCGAGTATGAGTCGGGTGTTCTTTTTCATTTGATTCTCCGGTTATGAGTAAGATTGTTTTTAATTCTCTTTAATATATTATGAGTAAATATTCTCACTGCCCCAACCGACTCCTCGCAGCAGCCACAATGATCGGAAGCGTAATAGTAGCATCCGCATACACTGTCACCGAGCGAGCCTCTTCTCCGACCTTGCCCCATGAACGTGCCTCATCAAGAGTCGCACCGCTCAAACCACCTGTCTCGGGAGTATCCATTGTTAACTGTATCGCATAGTCGAACTCATTCGGGGTAACAAGCATTGACTGAAAAATGTAATTCTTGGGAACCCCGCCGCCTATTAGCAGTGCACCAGCCTTTTTTGCATCGTAGCAGATATTCATAAACTCCCTCATATCTGCAAACGCATCCACATTGAGCGTATTCATCTCCTTGTACAACCACGCCTGAAGACCGATCATTGAATCCTGGATCGCAGGACAATATATCGGAACATCCATATCGGCAGCGGTTTTGAGTATCGAATTATTATCATCAAGATTCTTGCCGATATGTGTCATAAGTTCACGTATGGAAATTGTATCGCTGCCTAAATCTCCATAGATCGACTGCATCTTATCCTCAAAATCAATGAAATGATGTTCAGGTAAGAATACATCGTATATGCGGTTGATCTCCTCATGCTTGAGTTCAACATCATCTGCAATATCCGTACCCTTATAATGGTGCAAACCCAGTGATTCCACAAGATCGTGAACCATATTCGCGCCTGTGGTCACCATAACATCGATATATCCGTCACGAATAAGATCGGAAACAATACTGCGCATCCCTGCCGGCACCATTGCACCTGCAAACCCGAAGAACTTTGTCGTATCATCCCTCTGCATATCACAATAAATGTCAACAGCCTCTGCAATCCGACCCGCACCAAACGCACATCCGTTGAATTCACTGACAAGCGAATCCACACTCATGTTTGGTGTGATCTTTGCCTGATTAATTGGTCGTATGAGTTTATTGGATGATTCATCGCAGTGCATTTGTGTTTCCTCGTATTATTTAGTTCTAAGTGGTTAACGTATGTCTTTTTAGAGTAAATAAAGTAATCGATTACAGGGCTGCCAAATATAAATTGTAATTCAATTGGTGAATGATTCCATCCGGACAGAATATGCCATATTTTTCATTAAGAATGATAGTTTTATGGTATAAGTTGTCATTTAGAATGACAACTTTATGCATAATATCATCATTTGAAATGATAACCGATATAAATGAAAAATTGTATATATAACTGATATGGAATCAAAAACATTAAAAGAACTCATAATCGAGCAAAAAAATGAGTTTGAAAGTGATGATAATAATGTAAAAAGATGTGTACTGAATAGTATATCAGACCAAATGGAATTGCCACATATATTGATAATCTCAGGACTGAGGCGGTCAGGTAAAAGTACATTACTCAAAGAAATAAACAAATCATTCTTTAAAGGACATACAATCTACTATTTCAATTTTGAAGATGAAAGGCTGTTGAATTTCACAGTTTCGGATTTCGATCTCCTCTATGAGACTTTTCTAGAACTTTTTGGAAAAAGCAAAATCATGCTTTTCGATGAGATCCAGAATATAGAGAACTGGGAACTATTTGTAAGGAAAATGCATGATAGGGGGTTTCAAATTTATTATAACAGGTTTCAATTCCTTAATGCTGAGCAGGGAACTTGGTACAAGGCTTACCGGCCGCTATATCGGTACATAACTATTCCCTTTTTCATTCAAGGAATTCTTAAAATTCAGGGACATGGATATTCCCCCAATCCTGTTAACTGAAAATCGGGCAGATATCAAGAGGTATTTCACTGAATATCTGGAATTCGGAGGCATACCTGAATACCTGAAATATAAGAATGAATTGATACTCAAGTCATTATATGAGAATATTCTATACAAAGACATTTTTGCAAAATATGGACTTTATGATGAAAAAACATTAAAGGAATTGTCCTTTTATCTTTTTTCCAACTATGGAAGTGAAATCAGCTACAAAAATTAAAGGTAATGCTGGATGTGAGCATTAATACTGTCAAAAAATACATAAGTTACATAGAAAACTCATACCTTATATTCACCGTATCAAAATATGATTATTCTGTTAAGAAACAGATATACTCACCAAAGAAAGTATATGTGATTGATACCGGACTTATAAATTTAGTATCATTCAAGTTCTCACGGGATCATGGCAAACTGTTGGAGAATCTTGTGTTTATCGAACTTAAGAGAAGGTATAGGGACATTTACTACCACAAAGGAAAGCTTGAATGTGACTTCATTGTTGTGGAAAATGGCAGTGTAACCTGTGCAATACAGGTAACTGCAGGTTTGAAGAACAACAAGACCCGAGAATTTGGAGGTCTACTGGAAGCTTTGACAATGTATAATCTTGATGAAGGCTTAATACTGACAGACGACGAGGAATTTGAGGATACGTCGGAAAACAAAAAAATAAAGGTCATGCCTGTGTGGAAATGGTTGCTCGAAGAACCCTCTGGAACGTTAAGCAAAACCCCATAACAGTTTAACCCAAACCAAAATTCAATCACTCTCCAATTCTTTAACTTTCTTTTTCAGTACCTCCACAGCCTCCGGATTCTGCAGCGTCGTGATATTTCCAACATCCGTACCATCCGCAATTGCCTTCAATATCCTTCGCATGATCTTTCCGCTTCTTGTCTTTGGCAGGTCATCTGCAAACACAATTGTCTGCGGGCGTGCGATCGGACCGATCTCATCAGTAACATGCACGATCAACTTCTTCCTGAGTTCTTCACTCTCAACCGCAGTCTCTTCAAGTGTAACATAACAGAATATCGCTTCACCCTTCAATTCATCATACTTGCCAACAACCGCAGCCTCAGCCACAGCCGGATGTGATACAAGCGAACTCTCGATCTCCATAGTCCCAAGACGGTGTCCTGCAACCTTGATCACATCATCCACACGACCAAGCACCCAGAAACACCCATCCTCATCCTCACGTGCACCATCACCTGAAAGGTATGTTTCAACACCCCATTTGCTCCAGTAAGTATCAATGAACCTCTCCTCATTCTTATAGATCGTACGTATCATACTTGGCCAGGGTGTCTGAATTGCGAGATCGCCGCCCCGCCCCCGTGGCACCTCATTACCATCATCATCAAGAATTGCTGCCTTGATACCAGGGAATGGTTTTGTCGCACTTCCGGGTTTTAGTGTTGTAAGCCCCGGAAGGGGCGTGATAAGAACCATGCCTGTTTCAGTCTGCCACCATGTATCGACAAGAGGACAGCGACTTCCACCTATATTCTCAAAGTACCAAAGCCACGCACTCGGATTGATAGGCTCGCCCACAGATCCGATAAGACGCAATGTGGAAAGGTCGTGTTTTGCAGGTATTTCCGCACCCCATTTCATGAATACACGGATCGCGGTTGGTGCAGTATAGAATATCGTAACCTTGTGCCTTTCAATAATATCCCAGAACCTGTCCTTTTCAGGATAATCGGGTGCACCCTCATACATCACAGCAGTTGCACCATTGGAAAGCAGACCATATACAATATAGGAATGACCAGTGATCCACCCGACATCAGCCGTGCACCAGTATACATCGTTCTCTTTGAGGTCGAAGATCCAGTTCGCAGTAACATGAGTTCCGACCATGTATCCGCCTGTAGTATGCACAACACCTTTTGGCATTCCTGTAGTGCCGCTTGTGTACATCAAAAATAGCATATCCTCGGAATCCATGACTTCAGGTTCACATGAAGGTTCTGCAGATTCGAGCAGTTCATGCCACCAGACATCCCTGCCGGACTGCATTGTCACGTCATTGCCTGCATGTTTTACCACAATAACCTTTTCCACATTCCCTGTTTTGGCAACCGCCTCATCAGTCTTTCCTTTGTGGTCAAGCACTTTTCCGCGGCGGGAATATCCATCACAAGTAATGACAAGTCTGCTATTGGCATCACTTACACGCTGTGAAAGCGCATCGGCAGAGAATCCGGCAAACACTACACTATGAGGCGCACCGATCCTTGCACAGGCAAGCATTGCAATTGCCACTTCAGGGATCATTGGCAGGTATATAGTTACTATATCACCTTTTTTGATGCCGAGTTCCTTGAGTGAGTTTGCAAATCGTTCTGTTGCATCCAATAGTTCACGGTAGGTATATGTCCTGACCTCACCCATCTCACCTTCCCACAATATCGCAGTCTTATCACCACGATTTTCAATGTGGCGGTCAAGACAATTATATGAAGCATTAAGTTTACCGCCTGTGAACCACTGTGCATGCGGCGGTTTCCAGTCTAAAACAGAGTCCCATTTCTTGAACCAATCGATATTATCTGCAAGCCCACCCCAGAAACCTTCAAGGTCATCCTCTGCCCTTTTGTAAACATTTGGATCATTCATGTTTGCCTTTTTGACAAAGTCTTCGAATGGTTCGAATCTACGCTGTTCTTTTAGTGATGCTTCAATTGTTTCTGCCATTTGGATACTCCATATTTGAATAAATTATTCCTAAAGATACATTATTATAGAATATAATTTATTTTATAATACACTTATTGTGTAAAGATCTGATTATATGAACACAGCCAAAATATAGAGGCAATTTAAATGAATGTTACACCACAAATTGTCATCAAAAAAGACATACCTGTTCCAAATGTATATGAAGGTAGAACATTAGAAGGACATACTATCATAAATATTCCTGACTGGTTAAGTGAGGAGTATTCAAAACTAATGGATCTAATAGATGGAATGGATTATTTCGTTCGCATCCAGGCAGAAGGTGAAATTGGTGGAAAGCATGGTATTAAAGGTGATGCCGGTATAATTTGTGATCTCAATGGCAATCCACTTGAAAAATCATACCTTGTAAAAAGCGGACCTCATGAAAATAATGAAACCTTTGTAATAACAAGTGAACCATATATTCATGTATCTGCACATCTTGATAAAGAATACATTATCATACACATGAAAGAAATTGTTCCAAA
>JAHYJJ010000093.1:0-5500 GCA_019429165.1 Methanosarcinaceae archaeon
CGCAGAGGGCCGCAGAGTTGTAGATTGACATGAATGACCTTGAAGTAAATGATTTTGCCACAGGCTGGTTGAAGGAGGGGAATGTACTGGGAAGGCCGTTGGATATTATCATGAACGATGATGGGTCTCTTTTTATGAGTGATGATGATGTAGGGAAGGTGTGTAGGGTATATTATGAAAAGTAGAGATGCTTGATGTCGGGTGAGGGTTGATGAATTATTGTTACTAAATTACTAAAATATACATTGACACGTAAGATTAAAAATCGCAATTCGGCTATGCCTTCAAAATGGAAGGATATGTGAACTAATTATGTGATATTAGCGTTTGTGTCTAGAAATGCAAAGTTGAAGGAGTAAAATAAAATGAACGAGAATTCAAAGGTTACCGCAACATACAAATGGTGTGGTAAATCTATATCACCGACTTATATAGGACCCTGCCCTAAATACGGAAAAAAAGGAAAAAAATCGCTGCTGAAATCAAAGAAAATATAGGACTCAATGGTTCTCTAAATTGAGAATATAAACGGGAGTTTTATGAGAAAAATCCTAAAATCAAGTGGTTACTTATTGTAATTACTATCATTTCTCCTTTACTCGGATTGATTTTTTCTGGGTTAGTGGGGCTTGTCATTGGTTTGTTTATGGAATTTATTTCATATTGGCTGGGACCAAAGTGAAAAAGATCGAACGATGCAGCCTTAAATGAATTATTTATGCCAATGTCACGTAACAGCGGATAAAAAGATAATCAAAGATATTTTAAAATTGCCTTCTGCAACTTCTTTTATCCGTAATAAAGCATGCTCACTTCGTAAAGAGTTCATCTTTGTATGTTGAAGTATGCAATTAGGAGTCAAACTCCTCGTTTTTCATATAACGTTTACGAATCACAATTGGATTTTATTTTTGTTTTAAAACTGGCATCATGCTCCTACTCCCCACCCTACTCCCCACCCACCCTACTCCCCACCCACCCTACTCCCCACCCAACCCCTCACCCAACCCCTCACCACCCCAAAACCCTTAAATACAATGTACCCAAACATACACCACTGTACATAATTGTACATTACAATTCACAAGGGGAACCACTATGAAATCATATATCCAGAAATTGAGCGAACACCAAAACCTTACAACTGAAGAAGCCGAAGACGCAATCAATAAAATCTTCAACGATGCCACAGATGCGCAGATCGCAGCATTCCTGATGGCACTGAAGATGAAAGGCGAAACGCCGGATGAGATCGCAGGCTTTGCAAAGGGAATGAAAAAGGCGGCAAATCTCATATCCCCGCAGGTCGGGGGAACACTTGTCGATACCTGTGGCACAGGCGGAGATGTCCACAACACCATCAACGTCTCAACCGCAGCAGCCATCGTCACAGCAGGTGCAGGCGTGCCGGTTGCAAAACATGGCAACTACTCCATCACGTCCCTCTCAGGTAGTGCCGATGTGCTCAAGGAACTCGGGATAAAAATCGATAAGGCACCGGGCGATGTCCAGAAGTCTATCGAAGGCGTTGGGATCGGGTTCATGCTTGCGCCGGTATTCCATCCTGCAATGAAACGTGTAGGGGGATTGAGGAAAGAGATGGGCGTCCGCACAGTTTTCAATATTCTTGGACCGCTCACAAATCCCGCGAACGCAAAAAGACAGGTCATAGGTGTGTTCGACAAAAACCTTTGCGAACCACTTGCACAGGTGCTCAAAAAACTCGGAACAGAGCGTGCCCTTGTTGTACACGGTGATGGCATGGACGAGATATCAAACATCTCTGAAACCTTTGTCGCAGAACTCAAGGACGGGGAAGTATCCACATACACACTCACACCCGAAGACCTTGGTATCAATCGGGCAGTTTCAAACGACATCGCAGGCGGAACACCTGGGGAAAATGCACAGGATATCATTTACATCCTCAAAGGCGAGAAAGGTCCAAAACGTGACATCGTTGTTATAAATGCCGCCGCCGCATTATATGTTGCAGGCAAGGCTGAATCCATAAAAGATGCCGTATCCCTTGCAGAAGATGCGATCGACAGCGGAAAAGCCATGGAAAAACTCAATCAGTTCAAGAACTTTGCTTAATATTTTCCGAGCCGGTACATCATGACTCACACAACACGTGTAAAGATCTGCGGCATGAAGTCACAGGACGATGTCAAAATCGCAATAAATTGCGGGGCAGATGCTGTCGGATTCATAACTGACGTGCCGGTCGAAACACCACGAAAGATAGACCTTAACACCGCATCAGAACTGATATCCAGAGTCCCAATTTTTGTTAATACTGTACTTGTGATAATGCCCAATGATGCAAAGCATGCTCTTGAAATGATAGAGGCAGCAAAACCCGATGTAGTCCAGATACACAACAATTTTGCAGTTGATGAACTGGAGATCATACGGAACAACACTGCAACAGGGATCGTAAAAACGATCTCAATTCCAGTCAATACCAGAAGAACAGCAGACACAATAGCTGCCGTAGTCAAACAGATCAAAGACCTGACAGATCGTGGTCTGGTAGATGGCATCCTTCTTGATTCCAGTGCATCCGGAAAGGTTGGCGGAACAGGTGCCGTACACGATTGGTCGGTAAGCCGGGCAGTAGTGGAAGCAGTGGATATGTCTCCTGTTCCAGTGCCTGTGATACTCGCAGGCGGACTGAACCCTGATAATGTCGGGGAGGCCGTCAAAAGCGTATTACCCTATGCTGTTGACACGGCATCCGGCATTGAAACAGATGGAATGAAAGATGAAAAAAAGATATGCAGATTTATACATGAGGCAAGGTGTGAACGATAATGTTCAAAATGTCATTTGATATTGATAAAGAAGAATTCGCAGGTATGATCGAAGAGGCAGGTACTCCCGTACTGGTGCAGTTGATGGCAAAGGTCAGCACCGAATGTTCACCCCTGCAACTGTACACGACCATGCAAAACGTTGATTGTTCATACATGCTTGAATCGGTTGAAAAGGAAAAGCGACATGCCCGATTCTCCTTTGTTGGTTCTGATCCTGACCTTATCGTATCCATAAAAGATCGCGATCTTACCCTGACCTATCCGGAGAACTCAAAACTTGTAAACTACATTCGCTCAAAGATCGGATCATTATGCGTGATCGAGTCCGATGATCCCGGTGTACTCCGTACCCGCATCAATGAAGGGACTGATGTACTGGATGCTTTTCGTGCAGTATTTCCAACTGCGAACGGCACGAATCTCCTCAACCAGAAAAGGTTTGACAGGCAGACATTCCTTGGCGGTGCGATCGGGTACAACGGTTATGATATTGTTTATGACTGCTGGTTAGACATCGAAAATGAACTGGAATCCGGTATTCCTGATATGCAGTTCGCGCTCACCACAAAGACGTTCGTTTTCGACCACCTGACAGGCGAAACCTACATTGTGGTCACGCCTTTTGTGGCAGAAAACAATGACATGGAAGCAGCGTATGACCAGGCGCTTTCCGATGCACAGGAACTTTATGAGCATCTGGAACTGGCTGCTGAAACAAAAAACGACCAGGTTATACCACAAGTTGATGAACTGAAGTCCGAACCTGTCTGTAACATTGAGCAGGTTGAATTTGAAGATGCTGTCAGGACTGCAAAACAGCACATAATTGATGGTGACATCTTTCAGGTTGTGCTCTCACGCAGGTATTCGGTCAAGATGGGGCAAACGCCCCTTCAACTGTACAGAACCCTGCGGAATATCAATCCAAGTCCATACATGTATATATTCAAATTCGGTGACTTGAGCATTGTTGGTGCAAGTCCTGAAACGCTCATGACGGTACACAATCGCACACTTATTACAAATCCCATTGCAGGAACATGCCCGCGTGGGAATGATGAGCAAGAAGATAATTTGTTATCCTCAAAAATGCTGGCTGATAAAAAAGAGTGTGCTGAACATGTCATGCTTGTAGACCTTGGAAGAAATGATGTACGCATGGTTGCACAAAGCGGCACTGTCAAGGTCGAAGATTTCATGTCGGTCGTAAAATACTCACATGTGCAGCATATTGAAAGCACGGTATGCGGCACCCTTCGTGATGAGTGCGACCAGTTCGATGCAACGCGCGCGATATTCCCTGCAGGTACATTGTCAGGCGCACCAAAGATACGTGCAATGGAGATAATCGATGCTCTCGAATCCGATGCCCGCGGTATATACGGCGGAGGTGTCGGATACTATTCATGGAACGGTGATGCAGATTTCGCGATCGTCATAAGGACAGTGATCGTAAAAGGCGATACAGCATATATCCAGGCAGGTGCAGGAATTGTTGCGGATTCCGACCCTACGTATGAGTATGAAGAGACAGAGCGCAAGATGGCAGCAATGATCAGTGCGATCGGAGGTGGAAAATGAAAGTATTGTTCATCAACAACAGGGATTCGTTCGTCTGGAACCTTGTGGACTATGTCTCCATATTCGAGCCTGACACAGTTGTCGTCCCGAACACCATCTCGATCGAGGAAGTAAAAGCCATCCACCCTGATGCGATAGTAATATCTCCAGGACCCGGGAATCCTCACAATCCACGTGATATTGGAACATGTCTTGATATCATTCGTGAGTTTGGTGCATCCGTTCCAATACTCGGGGTCTGTCTTGGTCACCAGGCAATAAACACTGCATTTGGTGGAACGATCATTCATGCAAAGAGCGGTCCCGTGCATGGCAAGACCTCTTCCATCATCCATGACAATTCCAGTCTTTTTAGTGGCATTCCAAACCCATTCACAGGAGGACGGTATCATTCACTTGCAACTGGAAAACTTTCATCCGAATTGGAGGTAACTGCAAAAACGGATGATGGTATAATTATGGGTGTCAAACACAGGGAATATCCGATATATGGTGTACAGTTCCATCCGGAATCTGTGCTCACTCCTGAAGGATTAAAGATTATCAAGAATTTCCTGGCAATATCCGGAACCTGCCGTTAAAATGCATAAACATTAACTGGCAGGAGTTCCATCTTTGGATTATGTTAATTGGACTCACAGGAACACCCGGCACAGGAAAAACCTCTGTCAGTAATTTGCTTGAAAAGCGCCGTGGATACAGGGCAATCCATCTTAATGAACTGATAAAGGAGGAGCGCCTGTATTCGGAAGTGGATGAGGAGAGGGATACGCTTGTTGCGGATATGGACAGGGTCTCAAAGCGTGTTTCTGAATTGGTGGATGATTCCTATGATGTAACGATACTCGACAGCCATCTTTCGCATCACATTGCAGATATTGTGATAGTACTACGGACAGCTCCTGATAAACTGAGTGAAAGGTTATCGGGTAGGAATTACTCGAAGGAAAAAGTCTCGGAAAATGTGGATGCTGAAGCATTGGATGTAATTCTTATAGAATCGGTGGAGTGGTGTGATAAGGTATTTGAGATCAATACGACTGAGACGACAGTTGAAGATGTAGCACAGGATGTGGATGAGATTGTCAGGGCGTTGCTGC
>JAHYJJ010000094.1:0-5498 GCA_019429165.1 Methanosarcinaceae archaeon
AATTCCAAGTTTTTGAAGTGCCTTTTGAGTGTTTGGACCAATCGCGATAGTGTTTGTACGTTTGAGTGAATCTATAAACGAATCCCGTTCTTCATCAGGTATCTTTCGCAGCGTAAGATCAATTCCATTTGCGCTGGTAAAAATGACATAATCAGAATCACCACTAATTACTCGCTTGACAAAACTATCAAACCCACTATCCGCCTTATCCAATATCTCGATCATCGGAACTGCAATCGTTTCAAAGCCGAGAGATTCCGCAAGTTCCACGGACTCCTTGATGTAACTCTCAGGGCGCATGATGGCAAGAACAGGTTTATGTTCAGATTTAGACATATAGTTTCGTTCTAACATTTGTCGTTATAATTTTGAAAGTGTGCAGTTATTACTGTACTATCTGTGCACCAAGTATCTCGTGAAGTTTGACAACATTGCCAATAAGTGTTATAGCAGGTGCTTTCACGCCTTGTTCTTTTGCAATATCTGCGATTGATCCAAGGGTTCCGATCGTAACGCGCTGGTCCGGGCGCGTTCCACGTTCAATGAGTGCAACAGGTGTCTTTGGATCCTTTCCGTATTTTATGAGTTCGCCTGTGTTTCGCCCAAGCATCTTGACACCCATGAAGATGACGATCGTACCATCGAACTTTGCAAGTGTTTCCCAATCAAGTGCAGTCTCATCTTTTGTAGGGTCTTCGTGTCCTGTTATGAATGTAACCATTGATGCATGGTCACGATGTGTCACCGGAATACCTGCGTATGCAGGTGCAGCAATTGCAGATGTAATGCCTGGCACCACTTCAAACTCGATACCGGCTTCAACAAGCACTTCCGCTTCTTCCCCGCCGCGTCCGAACATGTATGGGTCGCCACCTTTGAGGCGAACTATCATCTTGCCTTCTTTTGCTTTTTTAACAATAAGTTCATTGGTTTCCCACTGTGATAGCCTGTGGTCCCCTGCAAATTTACCGGCATCGATCTTTTCAGTATTGTGTGGAATTGAATCAAGAATAGCCTTGCCTGGCAGCTGGTCGTATATCACGACATCCGCAGTATCAATAAGCCTGCGAGCTTTTATTGTCAATAGTTCAGGGTCACCCGGACCTGAACCTACAAGATAAACTTTTCCGTATTTGTTGGTCATGGTATTACAAATCCTCTGATTGTAGTTTGACAATTTAATGACTTGATAGAATAAATAGTATATTGTAGCAATTTCAGGATTTTGAATAAGTGGGCAACAAACAGTATACGTAATAAACGAAAGTTGAACTTATATAACACAATCTAAAAATATATTCAACAAAAAAATGGACACATTAGATTGAATTGTTCAATCCATAAATCTTGATACAAGATCAAAGTAGAATCTACTTGCTCAGCATATAGAGTAATATCTCCTTGTTGAGTTTCCCACCGCGTGACAGATTTTCAGCAATTTTCTCATCAGACATACCTTCTGATTTTAATTCTTTGATCTTTTCTGCGATTGTAGGTGAGGTGCTATAATATTCGTTAATATCCTTTCTGTGTCCCCAAACGTCACCTTCGATCAACTGTATTTTTTGCATATCCATAAACATCTCCATCGTTTTTGACACAGTGCGCCTGTATGAACCCGGCAGTTGGATAACTTCGACTTTCGGACAAGTCTGCACAAGTGTGAAAATATCTGTATTAGATGGTCTAAATGCAAGGTGTATGACCTTTTCATTTTGGTTTAGTATAGGAATCTCTTCTCTTGAACTTACAACTCTTATTTTCATTTAATTCCCCCAAGTTTATTTTATATAATAAATTGAACTTATTAAAGTATTATATGTGCTTACCTATTAAATAATTACCGATTGACAAAACCTCGATTGGCAATTCAATCTTTAAATCTTGCTCTTACAGCATCGGCGTGGGCTGTAAGTCCTTCTTCTTCAGCAATGGCAATAATAGTGTCCTTGATGCTGTTCAATCCATCTTTCCCGATTCGCTGGATACTTGAATATTTGACAAAGTGATTGATATTGAGTCCAGAATACACTTTTGCATATCCGGCTGTTGGAAGTACGTGGTTCGTTCCTGATGCATAATCTCCTGCCGAGACAGGTGCATAATTCCCGACAAATATAGAACCTGCATTGTCAATTTTATCCAGGACCGAGTCTGGATCACTGACCATGATCTCAAGATGTTCTGCTCCGAACTCGTTGGCAAAATCTATACACAAATTCATAGAATCTGCAACAAGAACTGCCGCATTTTTGAGTGAAGCATCCACGATCTCGCGCCGCTTTGTACTCTTAGCCTGTCTTATGACCTCATCCCGAACTTTCTCTGCAAGAGAACCGGAGGTTGTGATCAATACTGACACTGCATTTGGATCATGTTCTGCCTGTGCGATAATGTCAGATGCTGCCATTTTTGCGTCTGCCGAATCATCGGCGATAATAAGCACTTCACTGGGTCCGGCAGGAAAATCGATCTCAACTTCTCCCCTTACCTGCATCTTTGCGGCAGTCACATATACATTACCCGGACCCACGATCTTATCTACACTCATCACAGTTTCGCTGCCGTATGCCATTGCACCGATAGCCTGAACTCCACCGATCTTATAAACATGGTCAACACCTGTGATCCTCGCAGCCGCGAGAGTCAGAGGGTTCACGCTACCATCCAGTTGCGGGGGTGTGCACATGACCACATTCTTCACACCTGCAACCTTTGCAGGTATCACTGTCATAAGCACGGTTGAGGGATAGGATGCCCGACCTCCCGGGATGTAAGCGCCAACACTGCCAATCGGTGTAACTTTCTGCCCGAGTTCGATACCCGGCGTAACTTCAATGAACCAGGTACTCTGCGGCATTTGTGCAGTATGGAACGTGCGGATGTTATTTGCTGCAACTTCAAGGTGATGCAGAAGTTCATCATCGAGTTTGCTCACAGCCTCCTCGATCTCCTCTTTCGTAACTTCGATGTTTGTAATTTGAAGTTTCGCACCATCAAATTGTTCCGTATATCGTATCAGGGCACTATCGCCTTCTTTTTGTACATCAGAAAGTATAGATAACACGGTCTCGGTAACATCTGCAAGTTCTCCCCCGCGACATAGTAGTTTTTCCATCTCTGCATCAGTAACATCAGATAAGTGTTTGTACAGCATTATTATCGTCTCTTGTTTTACTTTTGTGCTTCTGATATGTACACATCATGTTTAAAACTTACACATTATCTCAATTAAAAGTCATTGAATGTTTTTTGACCATCATCCAATAACGAATCCATGGTTTTAGACTCTAATACAGTTCCTTTCGCTCTTTCTTCAATTGTAACCCCAAGCTGAGTAAGCATCTTATCTGCGATCTTAGGTCCAACAATTCCAGATATCACCTTAACATCTGCCTGTTTAAGTTCAGCTTTGGACTTGAAGCCTGCATCATAAAGTTTACGTGCACGAACACGCCCGACATTACGGATTCCGACAAGTTCACCAAGTTCAGGGCTTGCACCGTATTTTATACGTTTCTCAAGTTCATAGGCTTTATCGGCACCCTGTGCACCGGTAAGATTTGCAAGTTGTGCTGTTGCGTGCATGAGCCATTCGGCAGTATTGGAGAATGCGTGTATGTCGCCTTCACCAACCCCGAACTTCTTAGTGATCTTCTCTGATGATACTTCATTTATCCAGTCAAGCATCAATAGAGCAGTTTTAACTTCTCCCAAAAACCATTCGTAATCGATCTCTTTGGACTTGCCTGGTATACGAGCGAATTCCTCGCTGTGCATCATGACGAAATCGTTTATAAATTCATAATCGGATGAGCGCATATACAACTGCCGCATATCCGGTGTACTGCACACCAGATGAAGCAGTGTAAGGTCTGTAACAACACCTGCATTTTTCAATCCGTCAATGATGGTCGATCCTGAAAGCGGGTCAATATACATCATTGAAATGACCCGTCCAAGTTTTGTTGGAAGCAGGGCATTGTCATCAATTATCATGTCATGTTCGATCAAAAATTCAAGACATTCATTAACCACACCTTTCAAACTCCATGTTTCCTGCTGGTGTGCAAAGAACGTCAGGCCAATGAATTCCATCAGTCCCTCGCGTGACGATGCGAATCCGTTCACAATTGTTGAGAGCACATGCGTCCTGAGTGCGTTTTCAGTTCCCAGTTTTGACCAGATGTCCTCTGCATTGGCATCGACATAATGCTCCAGAACATCAGCAAACTCATCGTATGAACCGGCAATGAGGACAGATTCCCCATAAGGGTCAAGATGCGGTCGCCCTGCCCTGCCTGCCATTTGTTTATATTCAAGGACAGGTATCGGTTGCATTCCAAAGTTGGGGTCGTACCGTTTATAACTTTTGATAATCACACGTCTTGCAGGCAGGTTCAAGCCTGCTGCAAGTGTAGGTGTGCTGGATATGATCTTGATCTTGTTCTGCCGGAAACCGGTTTCAACCAATCTCCTGTGTTCGGAGTTCAACCCTGCGTGATGGAACGCTGCACCACCTTTAACACATTTTGCCAGTACCAGGGCAGTTTCAGTCTCCCCGGAGTCAAGTATCTCATTTGCAATTTCATCAAGTGCTGTTTTTTCATCATCACTTAGTACATTTGCAACATTTCGGCTCGCGGTCTTTGCAAAACCGGTGCAATTTCGACGGCTGCTCTCAAACACAAGACACTGTCCCCCATCCTTGAGTATATCAAGAACAAGATTTACGGCCACATTTTTGGTTGCCTGCTCGATCGGTTTTTGTGATTTATCAATCCCTTTTTGTGATTTACTGAAATTAATAACATCTCCATAAAACACCCCCTCGCGCAGTTCTGTAGGTCGCCATTCACTAAGAACAAGTTCTGCACCGAGCCAGTCTGCCACTTCCTGTGCGTTCCCGACAGTTGCAGAGAGTGCAATTATCTGGGCTGCAGGATTAAGTTTCATAAGTTTTGCAATCGTAACTTCAAGTGTCGGTCCACGATTAGCAGAATCAAGCAGGTGCACCTCATCAACCACAATGGTTGTAATATCCTGCATCCATGAAGTCTCATTACGCAGAAGAGAATCGGTTTTTTCGGAAGTTGCAACAATGATGTCGTTCACACCCAGCCATTCATCCCTTGACTCAAAATCCCCTGTCGAGATGCCAGCCTTAACCCCAAGTGGCGCAAATTCCTTAAACCGATCATATTTCTCAGATGCAAGTGCGCGAAGCGGCACAATGTATAATGCTTTGCCACCGTTTACGATGGATCTTAACATTGCAAGTTCTGCAAGGAGCGTCTTTCCGGATGCTGTGGGAATTGCTGCAAGAATGTTCTTGTTGGACAGGAGTCCTTTCCCGATCGCTTCAGCCTGTGGCGGGTAGAGTTCTTCGATGCCGGAATCTAGGTAGAATTGAATAATATTTTCCGGCAGGTCGAGGGATTTGATCTTCATTGGGAACTCACAGCATACTTAACAGTATGATTTAATAAGTATCTTTT
>JAHYJJ010000095.1:0-5409 GCA_019429165.1 Methanosarcinaceae archaeon
TGGTGTCAAATTCAGGCACTTTCAAACATGCAAAGAAGATGGGACTTGAAGCCATACTGGACAGCCCGTTTAATGTGTTCAATCGGAATGCACTTGATTTTTGGACCGGGCAGGGTGCAAGGATGATTGTGCTCTCACCCGAATTGACAATTGATGAAATACGGACGATTGCGCCATTTGGTAACACCGAATGTATCGTACACGGACGGCTGGAACTTATGGAATCCGAACACTGTGTTGTTGGTGGGATGTACGGCGGTGCCTGCCCTGCGCCATGTAAAGAAAATGAGTTTGAACTCGTGGATGAAAAAAGATATACATTCCCGATCAGGATGGATTCCGATTGCAGGATGCATGTGCTAAATTCAAAGGTACTCTGCATGCTTGACGATATTTCAAAGATTGTTGAAGCAGGCGTCTCAAGCATCAGGATCGATGCAAAGTCAATTGATGACATGGATGTTGAAACGATTGTACAATTATATAGGGATGCGATCGATGAGTGTTTTGAGAATGGTGGGAAGAGTTTTGCCACATGCAAAGAACTAACCAAAGATGCTACCAAAGGTCACTATTTCAGAGGTGTAACATGAAAGTTTTTCTATCGGGATCCATACGTGGCGGAAGGCAGATGCTTCCCACATATCAGCATATCTGTAAATTTTTGAGAAGCACGGGGGCAGATGTATTGAGTTGGCATGTATCTGATCCGGAACTTGAAGGGAAGGAAGCAAAGATGAGCGAGAAGGAGATATATGACCGCGACATAGAATTGCTTAAAATGAGTGATTGTCTGGTCGCAGAGGTCACTGTCCCTTCAATAGGGGTTGGTTGTGAGATATACAGTGGGCTTGAATTTGGTTTGCCTGTCCTGTGTATTCATAAACAGGAAGCAGATGTTTCGGCAATGTTACTTGGAAATTCGGACAAAAACATTAGTGTGAAAGAATATGATAATCTTGAGCATCTTGAATATATCATCCTGGATTTCATTGGTTCTGTCAAAAAAAGTAAAAGTGGCAACAATGATTAAATACTACCGATTTTAATATTAATCTGATTACTATGATACAAATTCCAGAATTGTGGATCCTTTTGCTTGCGATCATCGCAGCACTAGTCCTCTATAAATTGTTGAAAACCTTCAAGAAAATGATAATCAATGTCGTTGTCGGTCTTGTTATCCTTGTCGTAGGAAATATTGCACTTGGTCTTGGAATAGCGTATAGTTGGATCGTGATACTGATATGTGCATTTTCGGGCGCATTCGGTGCGATACTGATTATACTACTGAAGTATCTTGGAATTGCTTTCTAACGCAATCGAGCAATACTTTTTACCATATGTCGGGGGTATGATTTCCCCCTGAATCTTTTTTGTGATCGAATATCTTCGAGTTCTATTACTTCAAAATCCTCTATAAGATATCCCACTTCTTCTGCCGTGAAATAATGATATATGAGTCCGCTATTGCGCAGGAATGTGTGAGGTTCAACCTCCTCTCCGCCGTATCTCATATCCCCCACTCCGAACGCTTCAAAGAACAGGAAACCCCCCGGGGAGAGCACTCGCTTGAATTCGCTCATTGCCGCGCGCCTATCATCTGCAAAAAGATGCTGCAAGACCCCGTAACAAACGATGCCGTCAAAATAATCGTTATCAAAAGGAAGTTCGGTGATACTTGATACCAGATGTTCGCTATATTGCCCGCTTTTTTCAAGATATGTTTTAGAAGCCACAAGTGCTTTTTTAGAGATGTCAATTCCAACTGTCCGATACAGGCGAGACAGTGGAAGAAGATGCCGACCATTGCCGCATCCGGCATCAAGTACACGGCTGCCTTGCGAAAGATGGTCGCGCACAGTTTTGATCGATCTTGGTCCACCCCATGTAACATGGTTGTATTCCTGTTCCCATGCGGACACTTGTGTTATTAGAGTGGGGCGAGTTGTCATTTGCGGGCGCTATGGTTGATAAGTTGCTGCATCCTTGAAACGCTTGATAAGAAAATCCTTTTCCAGGGATGAGAGGAACCAACCCGCTTTTGGACCGGACTGTTGCCCAAGAACTGCGATGTAGATCGCTTTGAACATATCCTTTGGATCCACTTCCAATTCATCTACCCCAACCCCGAGTGATTGTGCCATCATGGAATGCATATCACTCTCCTTATCCTTTGAAGAGTACACAAGGTTGTGATACTCCTCACCGCTAAGTTCTCCGCTCTTATCAATGATATCCGAGTATGTACCAAGGAATGCCTTTTGTATGTCCGAGAGCGTGGCGGCATGAACAGGAACATCATTTTGCACGCTGAATTTTGCCATCGCAGGTGCATACATTTCAAGCCAGTTGCCTACATTCCCTATGAGTTCCAGGATGCACTTTTCATTGTCTGTATTATAGCCTGCACGCGCCACAATTTTCATGATCCTGTCAATTTCCCCGCGTGCAGCCTGATAGATCGTGATCATGTGCTTGAATGGAATATCTGTATGGCAAATCCCGCTTGCGTGGGAAAGCCTGACAACAGTGTTATCATATTCTGTAGGTTCTTCCTTGTAGTGTAATCTCTCGTACTCGTCAATAAGTGTAAGAAGCGGAAGTGCCGGGTCGAACTGAATATGTTTTTCTGGCTTTGTCCTGATGATGAGATACCGCAACACCTCTGGAGGTACCACTTTTAGCATATCGGATATTGAAACCACCACTCCTGAAGAGGATGACATTGCGCCCTGCTTCCCGAGCATTATCCATTCGTACACGATCGGATGGGGTGCTTCGTAGCCGTATATTTCTTTTGAGATCCTCTTTCCGGTGTCATACGAGCCACCTCTGGATGCGTGGTCTTTACCGAAAGGCTCGACTGTAATGCCTAAAATACCCCATCTTGCAGGCCAGTCCACACGCCATGTGAGTTTTCCGCCGCCCGTCATCGACAATGTGCCGGAATTACCACATGAGCAGGTATAATCCACAGTCTCGGCATCCACATCGAATCCGGTCACCTTTGTGGTGTTTATTTTACCACACTCACTGCATATAGGATTGAATGGGCTCCAATCATCTGCTGTCGTTTTGTGGGTAACCTCATCGATAATAGTGGCGATCTCGTCGCGTTTTATAAGTGCTGTTTTTATTGCTTCTGTGTATGCACCGCTCTTGTAGAGTTCATCGGCAAGATAGACTTTCGGATGAATGCCTAACTTACCTAGTGCCACAAGGAAAGGCTTCAGGAAATGATCTGCGTAGTTCTTGCATTCGCCGCAAGGACATGGTACTTCTGAAAGTGGTTTTCCGACATGTTCTGCATAACTTTCAGGCAGGAACGGGTAAACTTTTCGAAGCGGGTCAAAGGTGTCTGCTATGTATATCAGTTCAGCGTCTGCGCCTTTGTCAATCAGTGTACGAAAGGCTGCATCGGCAGTTACGACTTCCCGCATGTTGCCTATGTGAATGTGACCGGAGGGGGTAATGCCGGTTGCTACAAGGTGCTTGTTTCCAAGTTGTAGTGCCTCGTCTGCAACAACATTTGCCCAGTGTGTGATTTGTGCCATTGTTTTCACCAAAATTATATGATTGGAATATGTTAGTTTTAGGACTTAAATTGCTGATACAATATTATAACCTTTGGTTAGCATTTTTGGCTCACATAGCACGATACAAATAATTAACGCAGAGGACGCAGAGCATGAAGAGGACGCAGAGCATGAAGAGGACGCAGAGCATGAAGAGGACGCAGAGTATGCAGAGGACGCAGAGCATCTAAATATGGACAACTCTGCGCCCCTCTGCAGTCGAAAATTATTCCATTAACACTGTAATTACTAAATTTTGGAACTGCTCCTTCGCGCCACAACTTTTATATCTATGAATATATAGTAACAACTTAATTAATACATCAGTCGCGAAAGTCTTTTTAAACTTAAAGTTGTGGTAGGTGCAAATGGGCATACAGGAAGATATTAAAGAAGTTGAAGATGAGATCCGTAAGACACCTTACAATAAGGCGACTTCTCATCACATCGGTAAATTGAAGGCAAAACTTGCACGACTTCGTGACGATATCGAGAAAAAGGCTTCATCCAAATCGGGAGGAGAGGGTTATTCGGTTCGCAAGTCCGGTGATGCGACAGTAGCACTTGTGGGATTCCCTTCTGTGGGCAAGTCTACGCTACTTAACAAGTTGACAGGCGCAAATTCCGAAGTGGGCGCATATGAGTTTACCACACTGGATGTTATCCCGGGTGTACTTGATTATAAGGGCGCCACCATACAGATACTGGATGTGCCGGGTCTGGTCAGGGGTGCAGCATCGGGACGCGGTCGCGGAAAGGAAGTTATTTCGGTTGTCAGGAGTTCAAACATGGTGATTTTTATTCTGGATGTCTTCCAGACTAACCATTACGAAGTTTTACTGGATGAACTTTACTCCGCAGGAATACGTGTGGATCAGGAACCGCCTGATGTGACGATCGTGAAGCAGGACCGGGGTGGCATCGTTATCAGTAAGACGCTGCAACTTGACCTGTCCGACAGATTGATCACAGCAGTCCTGAATGAGTATCGCATCCACAATGCACATGTGCTTATCAGGGAAAATATTACGGTTGATCAGTTGATCGATGCTGTTCTTGATAACAGGGTATATGTGGATTCCATTCAGGTTATCAATAAAGTTGATATGGCGGATGAAAGCCTTATCGAAGATGCAATGGCTAATTTCCCGGATGCACTTTTAATATCAGCGGATAAGGAGAAGAACCTTGGTGCCGTAAAAGAGGCGATATTCGAGACGCTCAGTTTCATAAGGATATACATGAAACCACAGGGTGAAGCGGCTGATATGGATGAACCTATGATCGTTGTGAGCGGCACTACTGTAGGTGATATCTGTGATAAACTGCATCGAGATTTCAGGAGAAAGTTCAGGTATTCGCAAATCTGGGGCACTTCTGCAAAACACCCCGGACAAAGAGCCGGACTCGATCATTATTTACATGACAGGGATATTTTAACGCTTATTATTCAGAAATGATGGGTTTGCTTTGCACAAGAAAATGCTCACTTCGTTCGCATTAACTTGGACTACATAATCTTATAGATTATATACAACGAGAAAATCTTCGCTGACGCTCAGATTGACTCGGACTATATAATTCTATAAATTATATACTACAAGAAAAATCTCCCTCCGGTCGATTTAACTCGAACTATATAATCTTATAGATTATATACTACGAGAAAACGCTCACTTTGTTCGCGTTATATCGGAGTATATAATTTTACAAATTGTGTACAGCAAGAAATAAGTATTAGTATGCCTGTATTTCGCTAAATATTGCAGTCCCGTAGGGTAGTGGTCAATCCTTCAGGCCTTTGGAGCCTGAGACGGTGGTTCGAATCCGC
>JAHYJJ010000096.1:0-5384 GCA_019429165.1 Methanosarcinaceae archaeon
CCATTAAATTGTTAACTGCTGCCCGATACATAAAGGGTTATGAAAGGCTTGAGCCGGATGTGGTGAAAGTCGCAAGTCCGGTTCTTAGAAGAGGGGGAGCGAGTAATCGCTCTTTCTTATTCGGCGTTTGTATCGGTTCTTGTTTTTAGATCCGCAATCTCATTTAAGCAGTAATTTTATCGCAGTCATATAAACAAATTTTTTGTATGTTGTCTAAGATTATACCAGTCTGACTACGATGAACTCCTTGTATATCATGCCGTTATAATCAATATTCTCATGTGCTATGTTTCTATGTAACTATAATAAATATTATTAATTAAAAACTACATCCATTTTAGACGGTCGTCACATTTCATTGAAGGATGTGTATTCACAAAATACCTTTTTTCAGATAATATTCTTCCCTTGTTTCAACGAATACCCTGATATTTATTAATGGGGTATGTGGAGCAAAATTTTAATCCCCATCACCTATCTCGGCTACAACAAACAGCCTCATAGCCTCAGCGATCTTATCCGCTTTTCCCAGAAGAACAAGAACATCACCCGGACAAAGCCTTATACTCGCATCAGGATTGGATGAAGTTTCTCCGCCGCGGCACGATGCTATCAAAGTCACACCATGTTTCTTCCTGAGTTCGATCTGTGCTAACGTTTTACCAGATACATACGAGCCCTTTTCAACCCTGATCGTACTCACATCAAGATCGGATAAATTCAATTTCAGGTCACAGAAATCACTAGATTCCCGGGACAAATTGCGGAACATCTCATAGCCATCAGCCCGCACTTCAGCCATGAAAGTCTCAATAATGTCTTTTGGTATGAGATATTTCTTAAGGACACGTACGAAGATCTCAACAGATGTCTCGAATTCCTGCGGAACTACTTCATCTGCTCCAAGGTCATATAGTGGGAGCATCTCCTGAAGGTACTGGGTTCGTGTGATCATGTGAAGTTTTGGGCTTAGCCGACGTGCAGTCGATATTATCTTTCGGGTCGCCACGGGATCAGAAATGCCAAGAACCATTACCCTCGCATCATTTATGTTCACGTGCTTAAGAACTGCCTCTTGTGTCGCATCTCCATAGTAGATCAATTCATTCTTTGATCTTTCTCTTACTACAGTATCAGGATTCATTTCAATGATGACATACGGTATGCCTGCAACACGTGCAGCCCGTGCTACATTTCGTCCATTTATCCCAAAACCAATGATAACAAGATGGTCTTTAAGTTTGATTTTTTTAGTTTGCCCGTTCATCTTTACAGGATAAAGACCGTTTTTCATTTTCTTTGGAAGTGGTAGTCGCATCACAGAATCTGCAATACGGGGAGATGCGCTTATAATGAATGGCGTAGCAGCCATGGTAACAACAGACACTGCCAGGAAGATTTGGTATGTATTCCAGGTTAGCAAGCCATATTCAATGCCGAATTTTGAAAGAATAAATGAGAATTCCCCAACCTGCACAAGTGCCAGACTTACCAGAATGGTTGTCCTGAGCGGATATTTGAGTATAGCAGTTGCAAATCCTGCGATAATTGCTTTTAATGAAATAACTCCCAATGCGATAAGGACAATGAGTCCAGGCTGCTGAAGAAGGAAATTGATGTCCAGAAGCATACCGATAGAGACGAAAAAGAAGCTCATGAACACATCGCGAAACGGCAGGATATTGCCAATTGCATGATGGCCATATTCAGATTCGGAGATGATAAGTCCTGCTAAAAATGCACCAAGGGCAAGGGAGAGTCCTATACTGTATGTGAAAAGTGCAACTGAAAAACATATGAATATAATACTAAGCAGGAAAAGTTCACTATTACGTGTTCTGACGATCTGGTATAGCAGTTTCGGAACGATCCATTTAGCTCCTACAATTACTACCACAAGTAGTGCGAAAGCCATTGCAAAAAGAACAAGGGGTGATTTTCCAACGTTTCCTGTTGCTCCTGCCAGCAAAGGTGTAATCAGCATCATTGGGACGATGATGACATCCTGAAATATCAGGATGGCAAGGGTTGTTCGACCATGTGGGCTGTCCATATCAGCTCGTTCCTGGAGGAGTTTGAGGACAATAGCCGTACTGCTAAGGGCAATCAGAAATCCTATGAAAATAGATTCGCCAGGTTTCAATCCAAAATAAGTTGCTAGCAGTGCAGTCGCCATAAGTGTTACTAATACTTGTGTTGATCCACCAAGAATTACTGCTTTTTTGATCTGCCACATATCTTTTAGCGACAACTCCATCCCAATCGTGAAAAGAAGCAGCACAATCCCAATCTCCGCCAATACTTCAATTTCAGCGACACCGCTTATCAGCGCCAGACCATAAGGACCTGCAAGCATGCCTGTTAGCAGGAGACCTACAATTGATGGTATACGAAGTCGGTGGGATATGAAAAGTATGGCAATAGCCAGTCCAAATATTACGATTATGTCATTTAGCATCGATGTTTCCATTAATTGTCTCCTTTTTTGGTAGTCGCAATAATTGAATTATTTGTAGTATACAATTTATAAAATTGTTTATTCCAAGTAAATCTGAGCGTTAGCGAAGATTTTCTTGTTGTATATAATCTATAGGATTATATAGTCCAAGTTAATGCGAACGAAGTGAGCATTTTCTTGTAGTAATTTTGTATAATATTATTTCTTTAAATACTATCTGGTAATTTTGTTATTAGAATATATGATTGATTATTTAAACTTGAATCTCTATTTTAGATCATTAAGATATTTAGTAGAGGTATTTTAGTTCGATCTTAAATATTATATTATCACTAACACTTAAGGGAAATCATAATGGATAAGATATCTGAAAATTCAATAGATGAATTGGCCAAATGGGTCATTAGTGTTGATCGTCGCCTTGTGCTCATGGAAACCATGAAAGGGCATACGGTGGCCAATGCTTCTGATATTGCTCATGAGACCGGCAGATCAACGCAAAATATCAGTCGCGCTCTCAAGGAACTTGCAAATAAAGACTTGATCGAATGTTTAACTCCTGAAAAAGCGACATGGAAAAAGTATGTTTGACAGATAAGGGAAAGGCTGTTTTAAAAAGATTGGATGAGAAATATTTGTAGTTGTAAATTTTATTAATGATTAAAATTTGGTTGGCCGGTGTGTGGAGTTCGAATATACTAATTTTAAATTTAAATTTAAATTTAAAGTTCAAAATTAAATAAAACAGTAATGAGGTGTTATTCACGAGTTGGTTCTATTTGATAATGGCAATAATCTTTGAAGTGTCTGGCACTACTTTCATGAAGTTATCAGAGGGTTTTACAAAAACATTACCCTCCATACTGATGGTCGTATTTTATGCGCTAAGTTTGGGTTTATTGACCCTTGCACTTAAAAAAATTGATCTCAGCATGGCGTATGCAATATGGGCTGGTATGGGTACGATGCTTATTGCGACAATTGGGATATTGTGGTTCAAGGAGCCTGCAAGCGCATTAAAGATAATATCACTAGGATTGGTAATTCTTGGTGTGGTCGGTTTGCATCTTAGCAGTGGTATGCATAATTGAATAAATATCCAGGTGAAATGTAAAAACGAAATGGTGAGTCCATGAAAGATGATGAAGTGCAGAATGATTGTTTCGGCATGACAAGTTTTATGTCGAAAAGATTGATCAGGGGGATATTGGTCATTGCAGGATCAGTTTTCACAGGGCTTGGACTTCTTGGAATATTCCTGCCTCTTTTACCTACAACTCCTTTTCTTTTACTTGCAGTGGCATGCTATGCCAGAAGTTCAAAAAGATGTCATTTCTGGCTTTTAGACAATAAATGGTTTGGGAGTTTCATAAAGGATTATTATGAAAAAAAAGGAATTAAATTAAGAGTGAAGATCATCTCCATCTCTTTACTATGGATATCGATCAGTTATTCAGTTCTATTTGTGATCGGCAATCTTTTTGTTTCCAGTATTATGGCTATAATAGCTCTGGGTGTCACTATATTTCTTATTGACCTTAACACATTATGACCAACTGACAAAATTCATGATATGAATATCAGGGTATATTCGTTTTTGTTATATAGTATATGTTTAGCTGATATTCCAGATGCAAAAATATGACATACGAATTGAAACCAAAAGCAGTGCGACCGCGGCCAGGCGGCACGTTCCATACCTACCATCCGTTCGCATTCACAAAATACGCAGTTTTTATGTATAACAATCCATACAAAAACAGACATGTTGACAGTGATTGAAACTTCAATGTGTATTCAGGGCAGTGGTGAAGGACGGTGCCGCGCTACGCGCGTGTGGTAGTGTCGTTTTTATTTACAACTCATTAATCCGCAACGCTACAACACAACTTTATACCAGCTAAATAAATACGTTATATATTTCCTGCCAGTTTCTTGTAACCTTCCAGAAGTACCATGTTGGCATTGATGACAGTTCTTTTGAAATCTGTCAGTTCCATTGTTATGTCTTCAAGTTTTTTCATATCTTCCTGCAGAGTGATAGTGGAACCATCAGGCAAAACCTTTCCAGAGGGCATTGTAACCCCCCGGACAGTGGAATTGTGAAGTATCACTGTTTTATCACCAATTTCGCAGTCAAAGACTACAGCGTCAAAACTGATAAAGCATTCTTTACCTATCTTGCAGAATCCATGTACGATACATCCGTGTGCAAGAGACGTGCTGTTGCCGATTGAGACTTCAGAATTAGACATGGCATGTACCACCACATTATCCTGCACATTGCTTCCGCTTCCGATAACAATGGATTAGCCGGATTCATCTGTCCTGATCACTGCATTTGGGGCTACGAACACATTATCTTCAATAGTCACATTTCCTACAATTACTGCAGTTTCAGATATCCATGCAGTCTTGCTGATATGAGGCTGTTGTCGTTGTGGATTTTGTAATATCATAATATCGTCTCTTGCTATTTAAATTGCTTATTTGATGATGGTCTGCAAAGCGATTATATGATAATTTATGACAAGTTATTTAAGTTTATTGACAACTTATGTAACTCATGTCTATTCATAGAACAGCAACGTTGATCCACACAAATAGTACGTAAGCCGCTAAAAAAAACATCCCTTTTTTTTTTGTCAATTGTATATTGCGATCTCTTAAAACGGATGAGGAGTACTGAAAGCAACAGCATCATGACAATTGCCGGAAGTATTTGTAGTGAGTTAATATGGATCGGTCGGACGAGTGCTGACATTCCTAAAACCCACAGGATATTGGCAACATTGTTTCCTATGGCATTACCGAAAAATAAAATAAAAAATTTTATCATATAATCCATTCTATTTAGGAGCATGGATACCAACAATCAGTATACTTGGTGGGTAAAAGCCATATCTGGAGCAGATGAAGTCCAAGC
>JAHYJJ010000097.1:0-5382 GCA_019429165.1 Methanosarcinaceae archaeon
CACTTGAAGAACTCGGCGACCTTGTACAATTCACAACAGAGATTGACCCCGAACTTGTAAATGCCTGCAGGGATCTTGGTGCCCATACACAGGAAGCAAAAGCGATATCCATGACAAGCCGAAATATCGCACGCGAGATCGTTGGTGATGATACGCCTGAGGATCGCGTCCGTCAGCGTTGTGTAATAGCAACCGGTGATCCTTCTGTGGCTGATCTAATGACTTTCAATAACAATGCTATTGCTGCTGGAGTAGAAGCGATCAAGAACGGTGCGCCTATATTTGTTGATATTAACATGGTCAAAGTCGGCATAACCAAAAAAATGCACAATTGCAATGTCGTCTGTGTGCTCGATGAAGACGCAGGTGCTAAGATCGCGCACGAGTATGGAATTACCCGTACCTCCGCAGGTTTTCTTGCATGCAGGGACAAACTCGATGGTGCGATAATCGCTATCGGAAATGCACCATCGGCTTTACTTACGTTGTGCAGACTTATCGAACACGGGGTTCGCCCTGCGCTCGTCGTTGGAACACCTGTCGGGTTTGTGAATGCAGCCGAGTCAAAAGAAGTGCTAATGAAGATGGATGTGCCATCAATCACCTGCATTGGTACGCGAGGTGGCTCACCGATTGCGATTGCTTGTGTGAATGAACTTGTTGCGATTACAGGTGAAGGGGATTGAAAGGAGTAATTGAATGTCAGAGCAGGACATCACATTACCATTAAAAAGAGAGATCCAAAACATCATATCGTGCACACATGGCGGACTGGTCAAAAAGACTGCACAAAAGCATGGTATTTTGAAACAGGATATGCTCGATCTTAGCGCGAGCCTCAATCCAATTGGAAGTCCTTTTGAGTATCCTGTCGGCAACCCTTACTTAGATATGCAGAAAATTCTGCAAAAAGCGATTGCTCAGATCAATCAGTATCCTGACAACCGTTACATCGATTTTAGAAATGCTGCAGCAGATTTTGTGGGAATGGGTGTTCAGCCGGATAACATTATTCCAGGAAATGGTTCATCTGAAGTCATCCGCCTTGTTGCTGAATGTGTGATTGAAAAAGATGACGTGGTTTTGATTCCACAGCCAACATTCGCGGAATATGAGCAGCAATGCCGGATATTCGGGGCAAATACCATATATGTCAAACAGGACGAAATAACCAATATCACAGATGACCTGCTTGAAAAAGCCAGAATTCTTTTTGTATGCAATCCAAATAATCCAACAGGAATATTGATGCCACGCAAGGATATGCTGGATATTGTACAAAGGTGTGAAAAGAACAAGACCCTGCTATTTGTTGATGAAGCATTCATCGAACTGTCTGACCCTATGCAGAGTGTTGCAGACATTGCGGCAGAGAATGATTATGTGTTCGTGCTTCGCTCGCTCACCAAATCCTTTGCGATACCAGGCATAAGAATCGGATTTGGGGTCGCATCCTCCAAGATCGCACAAATATTTGATGCTGCAAGCCTTCCATGGAACCTTGGTTCCATACCGGATATGGTAGGCACCGAACTTATGAGCATGGAAGGTGGATGCAATAGTCAATATCTAATTGGATCAAGAGATCTGATCAAACAAGAACGAAAATATCTAACAGAGCGGCTCTCGAACATACGCGGTCTTTCACCATTGCCAAGCAGTGTTAATTACATTTTGGTAGATGTGAGTGATTTCCTGATGGATTCGGTCGAACTCACACATCGTTTAGCATCTCATGGCATACTTATCAGGGATTGTAGTTCATTTTATTCACTTTACAATAACTATGTCAGGATTGCTGTGCGGTCGCGGGAAGAAAATGATAAATTCATGAAAATGATCGGTGAAGTACTCAACGAATGGGGAAAACAACACGCTGAAGAGGAACTTAAACAAACACTTGAATCTGCTACCAAAGGCACACATTCCGGCAGGGATACATGCGAATATTATCCATGTCACTTTAAAGATCAGGACTGTACTTTTTGTTTCTGCCCGTTCTATGCATGTGAGGATGTACGCACAGGCGGCAAGTGGATAGAACGCTCAAGTGGCGGAAAGGTATGGAGTTGTGTAGATTGCCACATAATGCATAATTCCGAGGTTTCACAACGGGTACTGGATGTCCTGATGAACAAAGGGACTACTGAAGACAACTTAAAAACAGCGTGGGAATCTGTAGTGGAGCCGCTTTTATGATAATTACTCCCATGCCTGATGCCGTTGATATGGTATCCATACTTTTACTTGCAGCCGTATTTGATATTATTATTGGTGAGCCTCCCTCAGCACTGCATCCGGTCGTCTGGATCGGAAAAGTGATCGGCATGCTTAAAAAAGCCGCGCTGACCGGCCATAGGAAAGCATACGGTATATTCCTTGCAACAGCAACTATTGTTTTTGCATCTGCAATCGGATATCTGGCTATGGTAATATCGATAAACCCGGCAGTTCCGAAAACGATTGGATACCTGATCGCAGCCTATTTCCTCAAATCAACATTTGCGATCCGAAGCCTGATAGCACCTGCGCAGGACATACATGATGATATTGTTAATAACAAACTGGAAAGTGCCCGGGCAAAACTTCCGATATACGTGAGCAGGGATACTTCAAAACTAAGCACTGTAAATATGTCGTCTGCGGTCATTGAATCCATGGCAGAGAACTTTGTTGATGGAATTTTAAGTCCGATATTCTACTATGTTTTGCTCGGCCCATTTGGACTTGTGGGTGCATATGCCTACAAGGCTGTTAATACACTCGATTCAATGGTCGGGTACAAGGACGACATCCATCTTGAATTGGGATATTTTTCTGCAAAATTAGACGATGTCTTAAACTGGGTGCCTGCACGTATATCAGTCTTATTCATTGCAACAGCGGCATTGTTCGCAGGTATATCTGCGGATGGGGGCAGGATGAGAGGTTTTGTCAGTTCCATCAAAAGTGCTAAATTGGAAGGGCAAAATACGCCATCGCCAAATTCCGGTTATCCTATGGCAGCGGCATCGGGTGCGCTTGGGATCCGGCTTGAAAAACCTAATACTTATGTGCTTGGTGATGATTTAAAACAACCAAAACCTAAGGACATAAAGCGAGCATCACAATTGATCGCAACTGCGGTAGTTTTATCAATTGCCGTATTTAGTATTATTATTCATATATTTACAAACATATTGAATTCACATATTTAATTATGACTAAACCAAGAGTGATTGACATGAAATTATCAGATATAGAATCCAAAGACCACAAAGGAGATCAACCCTCTGAACTGGAAGGGGAGATCACGCACGATATACTCGATATATTAGAGGATGATGGCATAACTGCTGAGATGCTTTTAGACACGGCAATGGAGTTATATTTCCCACATCCCGGTGTTGAGACACGAAAATTAGCTGAAGAACGGTTCAAGAAAGAGTTGAAGATCGCATTGTCCGATTCAAATCTCTGTATTCTTATTTATTCAGGCGTACTCCTTGAACGCGAAGGTGTTGCAGGAACACTACCAAATATCAGCGTAAATTCATACGAAAAAGACCTGACATTCATCATTGCGGATGAGGTTATAGGCATGAGCATTGCAAAATATATCAGTGGTGACAAGGGTATGTTCGAGTATGTGAGATTCGATAAGGAAAAGCCAGGGATACTCTCAAAGATGGGACCATTCATGGATGATGTAATTGCAGGTTTGATCGGCGGTGTGTCTGCGAACATGTACACAAGAGGTATGGCAGAAGCAGATACTGATGACAGTGAACCAAAAGATAATGATAAGCCTGATAAAAAGAAGGAACACAGCCGGAAAGTTGGCGGTGTGATAGCAGGATGAAGGCATTTTTACTTGCAGTAAGGTCTGGTTTTGGTTTCCTTTCAACGATCCCTGTGGGGATTACAATGGAAGGGCTCGATGAATTGATGAAAAGGAGTTATCTTTTTACGTTCGTGGGAGTTGTGCTTGGTCTTATTATAGGCGGATTTGCCTTTGTGTTCGAGACCATTTTCCCGCCTCAGATCAGTGCTGTCTTTATCATTGTATCGATCTATTATCTTACAGGCCTGAATCATCTGGATGGTCTGTCTGATTTTGGTGATGGTGCAACAGCACACGGTTCACTGGAAAAGAAGATCGGTGCTTTAAAGGACATGTCACTTGGTATTGGCGGTGTGGCTTATGCTGCGATCGCACTTGTTGCACTGTATGCATCCATTACAGCACTGCAAAACGAGGCAACATTGTTTGGCGTAGGAATGGGTGCTTCAGCAGTTGTTATTGCATCCATGCTCATTGCAGAGGTTAGTGCAAAACAGGCAATGCTTACAATAGCAGCGTTTGGAAAACCGATCCATGAAGGATTGGGTTCCATGGCTATAAATAATACAAACATCACAAAATTTGCCATAGGGTTGTTACTTGGTGCTGTAGCATGTGTGTTTGCATTTGGTCTTATTGGGATCGTTGCACTTATCACATCGATTATTTCTGCCCTTGTTGTACTGAATATCTCCAACCGTCATTTTGGCGGTGTCAATGGGGACTGCATCGGTGCGGCAAATGAGGTGGGGCGCATAGTTGCATTGATGACGATCGTGGTCATACTACGAAATGGTATGGGGGAGCTTACATGGATGCTATTGTAATGGCCGGGGGTTTGGGCAAAAGACTTGGCATGGGTGAGAAGCCTTGTATTGAGATATTGGGCAGACCTCTTATCAGCTACGTGGTGGATGCGCTTGAAGGATCTGGAAAGATCGATCGTATTTTTGTGGCAGTATCACCTGCTACGCCAAATACCAAGATTGTTGTCACAAACTACTACGATGGTCGTATAAAGTTTATTCAGACATCTGGTGGAAATTATGTGGGGGATATGATCCATGCTGTCGAAAGTGCAGGCATTGTTGATCCGGTTCTTATTATAATGTCTGACCTGCCGCTTATCACACCTGATATGATCGATTCGATAATATGTGAGTATGAACAATGCGGCAAGCCTGCGATGTCAGTGCATGTCCCGATATCAGTATGTACGAATCTTGGAGTCAGACCGGATACCGTGTTCAACAGGAATGGAAACCTGATCGTGCCAACCGGCGTGAATATACTGGATGGAAAGGATATACGTCACGAGCAGGAAGATTTTAATTTAGTTTTGGAACATCCTGAATTGGCACTTAATATAAATACAGTTGAAGATCTAAAAAGATGTAAGGATATGTTGAAGTGATATGCTGTGAGGATGTTGGGTTTAGTGTCGAGTCAACCTTACAATGTAGCTGTATTGGGCGATTCAAGATAAATTCTAAAAACGGTGCAACCATACGCGCGTTAGCGCGGCACGTTCCTATACCATGAAATACAAAACGGTTTTC
>JAHYJJ010000098.1:0-5373 GCA_019429165.1 Methanosarcinaceae archaeon
ATGTTATTTTTCGGCAGACCCTAAGTATAATTATTGCACTCTTTTCAACATACCTTGCAGAATTGTTCGGTCTGCATGCTGTGATCGGGGCATTCATAGGAGGTGTGCTTCTATCAGATATCCCGCTTGCAAAGATCAGAGACGTGCAAAGCAAGGTAAGCGGTCTTGCTTATAGGATATTTGTCCCCATCTTTTTTGCATTCATCGGAATGTCTGTTAAACTTGAGTTCGTAAGAACGGCTGGCATTTTTGCTGTTCTTGTTGTTGTATTGGCACTATTAGGAAAACTGGTGGGCGGTTTTATCGGAACGCGGTTCATTGGTTTTGATTACCACGACAGCCTTGTGTTCGGATTAGGAATGATGCCGCGTGCCGGTGTTGAACTTGTGGTCTTGTCAATTGGAAAAAGCATAAGGATTATCGGAGATGAGGTATTCTCTGCAATAGTGCTGATGGTAGTCGTCTCGATCGTGGTTTCGCCTATATTGTTAAAGATTGCGATTATGGGTAAAGGAAACAAGATGCGGTCTGTGTGAAAAAAGCCCTACAGATCCTCGATCAACATTTCCAAATACGAAACCCGAATCGAATCCTCTTGCCCGACTCCCAATCTCTCCAAAAAACCGAATACGCGCGCCCTGTGTTCATCAACGTCTGATTTCGACTGTACCATGGTCTCAACCTCAATGAAATCCCCAAGTCCATCAACCGAATCAAGACATATCGTAAGGTCTTCCATCTCAAAAACAGCGCGTGTTTTCTTAACCACTCCCGATTCCACAAAACCGAGTGAAAGCAAAATGCTACGCATGATCACAGCATCAACACCTGTCTCAAACTCCTCACGCGTTTTGGAAACCGCATCAAGTTTCTTGCCTTTATAGGTAAGAACCGCACGGCCGTTAACTATTCGAATCCGCAAGGCTTCGTCAGTAATTGAAAAATCACGGTGTGGTGCGTTATAATAAGTATCACAATGGTGCTCCACACCAATAGCACGCGCACCAAGAACCTTGAGCAGATCTTTAATCCACTCATGGTCTGCGCGTGCTTTAACCTCTATTTCTATCATCTATGCAGGTATGAATTTGGTACCGTAATATATCATGCCCCTATCGCTACCTTCACCGAGTTTCCTGAAAACCGGTTTAACTCTCATTCCGGTCTTCATATCCTCGGGGTTGGCTACGATCTGGCTAGTAAGACTTGGTCCCTCATCCAGTTTTACAATTGCAAGCACATAAGGTGTCTGGTGTTCAAACCCTTCGGCTGCCGTATGAATGATAGTAAAGGTAACGATCTCTCCATCACCACCGAACTTATATGGTTCAAGTTTACCATCTCGTCTGCATGTGGGGCACATGTTTCGCGGGGGGTAATAATACTCGTCGCATTCACTGCAGTGTGTCCCGATCAGGTTATACCTGTTGACCTGCTTTCTCCAGAATCTTGAAACTGACATTTATATCACCTGTTCCTCGAAAGAATATGTATCACAGCCGTTGCACCGGATCCGCCCACATTATGGGTCATTCCAACCTCAGCACCATCAACCTGTCGTTTGCCTGCTTCACCACGCAGTTGCTGAGTGATCTCAACAGCCTGCTTGATACCTGTCGCACCTACCGGATGTCCGCATGCTTTCAGTCCGCCTGAAGTATTTACAGGAATTCTACCACCGATCGCAGTCTCTCCTTCCGCTGTCACCCTGCCGCCATCACCCTTCTTTGCAAACCCGAGATCTTCAATAGCACATATCTCAGCAATTGTAAAGCAGTCGTGTACCTCAACCAGATCAATATCCGCAGGTGTAAGTTTTGCCATTTTATACGCTTTTTTCGCTGCAAACACAGTTGCATCCAGTGTAGTAATGTCGCGACGGTCATGCAATGCGATGGTATCACTTGCCTGTGCAGTCGCTTTTATGTAGATCGGAGTGTCCGTATATTCATGTGCAATGTCAGCAGGCGCCAGGACAAGTGCTGAAGCACCATCAGATATTGGTGAACAATCAAAAATATGCAATGGGTCCGCCACCATAATGGATCTCAATACTGCTTCCACACTGATCTTGTTCTTGTACTGTGCAATAGGATTCATCGAACCGTTAAAGTGATTCTTGACAGCGACCTCTGCGAGTTGTTCGCTTGTGGTTCCGTACTTATCCATATGCATTTTTGCGATCATTGCATACAGGCCGGGGAATGTCGCACCCATGATGCCTTCCCATTCACGGTCAGCCGCTGCTGCAAGGGCAGTTGATGCGCTTGATGCAGATATGTCAGTCATCTTTTCAACACCTGCCGCAACAACAATATCCTCATATCCGGATGCAACCGCCATTATACCCTGACGAAGTGCCAACCCACCAGAAGCACATGCAGCCTCGACACGCGTTGCCGGCACATGAAGGTTTCTTGCAAGCCCTGAATAATCAGCTATCAATGCACCCACATGTTCCTGGTCAACGAACTGGCCACTGCTCATATTCCCGACATACATGGCGCCAATATTCTCTCCGGCAACACCTGCGTCTTTGAGTGCTCCTACACCTGCTTCTACAAAGATGTCCCTCAATGACCGCTCCCACATCTCACCAAAATTCGTGTTTTTTACTCCAATAATTGCTACGTCTCTCATGATTGCCACCTTATCCGAGTTTTATCTTGCCTTTATGCTTGGCATACATTGCATAGTCCATGTATATAGGATCCCTTAACAGGTCTTCCACACCCGGAGCACCATTTCGGATATCCTCTATCCTATCTGTGACAGTAATACTAAAAGCATCACCACCAGCACCCGATCCAAAGGCAGTGGCAAATATCCTGTCACCCGGTTGTGCCTGGTCGAGCGTTGCTGCAATACCCATCATGCATGAACCAGAATAAGTGTTCCCAAGTCTTGGCACGACCAATCCCGGTTTTATCTGTTCTTTGCTGAATCCCAGCATCTTTGCAACACGCGTTGGGAATTTTCCATTTGGCTGGTGGAATACTGCATAATCGTAATCTGAAGGTTTTGTATCTATCTTTTCCATAAGCCCGTTCGCAGCACTTGTCACATGCTTGAAATAACCCGGCTCACCTGTGAACCGACCGCCGTGTTCAGGATATGGCATTCCTTCACGTCTCCAAAAATCAGGAATATCTGTTGTAAATGAATAAGTATCTTCAATGATCGCTGCAAGTTCGGATTTCTTCTTGCCTATAAGATAAGCAACTCCACCTGCTGCAGCAGTGTATTCAAGTGCATCACCCGGCGCTCCCTGTGAAACATCCGCACCTATGGCAAGACCGAGATCGACCATATCCGATCCTACAAGACCCATGCATGCCTGCATCGCTGCAGTACCTGCCTTACATGCGAATTCAAAATCCGCAGCAGTCATTACAGGTGTGGCACCCACAGCCTCGGCAACGATTGTACTTGTAGGTTTAACTGCATAAGGATGACTTTCCGATCCCGTGTACACTGCACCGATACGTTGCGGATCAATGCCACATCGAACAATCGCAGACCTTGCGGCTTCCACTGCTATGGTCGCTGTATCCTCATCAAGGTCAGGCACTGATTTCTCATTGACCATTAGACCTGCAATAAGAATGTTTGCATCATCGCCCCAAACACGGGCGATATCTTCTACCTTTATTCTATATCTTGGAATATAGGCTCCATATGATACAATTCCAACACTCATTTTTTTCACCTACTGTAGAATATTATTAAAACTTATCATTATTATCATTCAAATGAATTGTTTACTGTATTTTTTCAGGTTTTCTATCAAAGTATCAAGGTCCATTGTGGTCGCAAGAAGTGGGATCCGATCGATCTCAGCCATCTTTTTTGCCATAGGATCAACTTCACTCCCTCGCAGTCCGTGAATTATAACGGCACCCGGTTTTAGGTTTGTTACACGAATTGCCACCATTGGGGATTTACCTGTGGACACTTTTGTAAAGATCATCGCACGTTCTGTGCTCCATCCGTAGAGGTTTTGGAACTCATGTGATGAAAGTTCAGTGATTGCTTTTTTACTGTCAATTACCGTAAAACCATACAATGGTTTCTCAATTCCTTTATATACAGTATCAGCTTCGATCAAAGATGCAAGTTTTGCAACTTGTATCGGATATGTATATTCGTATGTGGTGTACACAGCTTTTGATGTGGTCGTAGTATAAAGCATACCTTCGTATGCATGTATCTTTTGACCGCCACGCTCAGAATCGATATCCAACAATGCTTTAACGATCTTGCTCACGATCATTGTACCGGGGGATTTTCGTCTACCGCTTTCATAATCGCTTATGACGGATGGTGATACGCCCAGAAAACCGGAGAGATCTGTTTGTGCAATCTCAAAGTTCAACCTCCATTTTTTCAGTGCTTCGCCTGGTTTTTCAGACAGCGTAATCTCGCCTGCCATTTTTTCAGATAATCGTTGGCGAATACTGTCGTGTGACTCGTTACCTGTCATATTACATTTAGCATAGATGTGAGATTTGCATATATATTTAACGAATGCGACTTCGTTGTTTGCCGAAATGTGTTTCTACTTTAATTTCATTGAATATTCAATCTTTTATAATATGTCTACCATCAACATTAGAATATGCTTCGTCAAAATAATGAAATAAAGATGAATGTTTCTGAACTTCTTATGTATTTTAGATGTCCCAGACAGGTGTATTATTTGTATCGAGGGCACGAACTCATGCCTGATATATCATCTCAATATATTGAAAGTATGCTCTTGAAAGAACTTGTCTTTGCCTATCCGGATGTTGTCAGTGTGTATTCGTCAAACGACGTGGGTATGGTTGAGAGTGTTGTCGAAAACCTTGAAACTGAACTTTGTCGTGTTTATGACAATATTGAACTTATCCACCCGGGTGAACTTGAAGGAGCATCTCCGGAAATGATGGAATATGCAAGATCGACAGTCTTGGAATGTATCAAAGAGATTGGCACTAATATTGTATCAGCCATCAATGAACATGGAAAAGAGGAGTTACTCAGTTGTATCGATCCTGTAAAAACGGATCCGATTCTTTATTCTGAGCGCATTGGATTATCGGGTATGCCTTCCAAACTTGTCTGTCATGCCGGGAATGTTATTCCGTCGGTTATTAAAACCGGAAAATGTCCGGAAAATGGTGTGTGGAACAATGATAGGTTACATGTCGCAGCACTTGCAATGCTTGTTGAAGAGGAATACGGGAAAACTGTTGAATATGGTTTTGTGGAGTATGCAAGATACGGCATTTTCAGAAAGGTTATTGTTCGGGCTAATGACAGGCGACAGATATTGAAGATCGAAAATCGTGTAAAAAAGATCAAAGACGGCACAATGCCTGATAAAAAAGA
>JAHYJJ010000099.1:0-5304 GCA_019429165.1 Methanosarcinaceae archaeon
TTTCTTATAGACATTCATTGAGTTGCCTCCTTGGAGTATTTAGATGTACGCAGTGCTACAGTGTTTGTAACTGCTAACTAACACTCCCTAAAGAATATAGCTGGTAGTATTTTAAATAGGTGCTGCTTGGTTATAATTATATTAATAGTGTGGGCGCTGGATTGTGATTTAAGTTGCCTTACTCTAATTATCCCTACAAATATAATTATAAGCATAAACCCCCAATACATACCCATGCCAGACATCTTTATCAAAAACACAAAAGTATTTTTTAACAACTATCTCCAGCCTGCCGAGGTCACGATCGAGGACGGTAAGATCACAAAGATCGCAAAAGACATCCATGTATCAAGCGCTGACCGCGTAATCGATGCAGGCGGTGCACTTACCCTTCCGGCAGGCATTGATGTGCATGTGCATTTCAGGGACCCAGGGCTTACGCACAAAGAGAACTGGTACTCGGGCTCATGCTCTGCGGCTGCGGGTGGGGTCACTACTGTAATAGATCATCCCAATACAATTCCTCCAACTATCGACAAGAGTTCTTTCAAGGAAAAACACAAGGCTGCCAGGCGGAAGTCGATTATAGATTTTGGGATCAATGGCGGGGTCACGGAAAATCTCACTAAACTGCCGCAGTTGTGGGAACTTGGGGTCACTGCCTTTGGCGAGATATTCATGGCAGAGTCCACAGGTGAACTTAACATTGATGACAAAACATTTGACAAAGCGCTCGGCATCATCAAGGAACTTGATGCGCTTGCCTGCATCCATGCCGAGGATGAAGATATCCGGCTTGAGAGGGAAGTTCTACTCAAAAACGACATGTCACCGGAATCTCATTCCAAAGAGCGCCCCAACATCTGCGAGGCATTTGCGGTAGAGAAGGCGGTCAAACTCATCAACACGCACAACACACGCGCCCATTTTTGCCATATCAGTACGCGCGAATCTCTGGGTATTCTCAGGCAGGAAAAATATATTGCGCGCATGGAGGGGCGGCAATCAAACATCACATGTGAAGTTGCCCCGCATCACCTTTTTCTCACAAAAAAGGACTGGGGGCGGTTGGGTTCGTATGGCAAGATGAACCCTCCGTTGAGGAATCTCATGAGTGTTAAGGCGCTTGTGAATTCGTTAAATGATGGGCTAATAGATGCGGTGGCATCTGATCATGCCCCCCATCTTGAATCTGAAAAAGATGTGGATATCAAGACCGCACCATCTGGTGTGCCGGGAGTGGAAACCCTCATGCCACTCATGCTTGCGGCTGTTAAAAAGAACCTGCTTCCGCTTGGGCGCATGATCGATGTGACAAGCAGGAATCCGGCACGGATATTTGGGTTAAACAGGTTGTCAAAAGGTAGTTTTGAAGAAGGGTTTGATGCCGATCTGATAATAGTGGATCCGCGCGACATGCGCCCGATCAAAGGTGATCAGCTGCACAGCAAGGCAGGTTGGACTCCTTACGAAGGTATTGATGGTATATTCCCACAAATTACGATATCTCGCGGCGAGGTTATATGGGAAGGGGAAGTTGTGGGGAAAAAAGGGCGTGGCAAGTTTTTGGAAGGATGCGGGAAACCTGTGGACATGGAATGAACATATTTTGTATATTGTGTATGTTCAAACCACAAACTTTTATAGGTATTATGTGAAACTATGTACATGGTGAATACATGAGATCCAAATTTCCAATACATACTACTTTGAGCGGAGATGCGATCAAGATTCTTGAGAGGTATGAAAAAGAACTTGGTGCAAAGAACATAGTTCTTGAAAAAGCACTTCTTGCTATGGATGGTGTGCGGTATAAGGCAAAGCTCGATACCGGAGGAATGCGCTCTCCCATTAAGCGTATAAGCACTGGTGTTCCAGGGCTTGATGAATCTATTGAAGGTGGGATCCCAAAAGGGTTTTCTGTTGTTGTAACCGGACCTCCAGGTACGGGCAAGACCACTTTTTGTATGCAGTATTTGATTGAAGGTGCCAAAAACGATGAAAAATGCATCTTCTTTTCCTTTGAAGAGCGAGTGGAACAATTGGTTCAGCATTTCATGCGTTTTGGATGGAATATAGGTAAGTATATTGATGATGGTTATCTGGAGATATTTGGCATGTCTATGCTGACATCAGAAGAAATGATAGAGATTATAGAATCCTACCGGCCGGAGCGGGTTGTGTTTGATTCTATCAATGTTTTTGCTGAACCTTCTGATTTTCGTAAATCCGGAGCATGGCGAAGTTTGCTAAGGGTGCTAAAGCTGAAAAAGATCTCATCCCTTTTCATCACTGAAAAGCATCATGGAATTGAAGTGAAGCAGTTTGATGACTATGATTTTCTTGGTGATGGGATCATATTTTTAGATTCGGTCCAGACAAATGAGATTGACACCACACCAACTCCTGTGATGGCAGTCCAGAAGATGCGGGCAACCCGTATAGATCGTTCCCCCCAACCGTTCAGGTTCACTGAGGGTGGTATTTCAAGATACAGGGCAACGAGTATGCCAAGTAGTGTGTTGCAGGATAGACTCGCATCAAAAAAAAAGAAATTCGATCTTTAGATGAAATATGATATCAGGCTTGCAACAAGTGTGGAAACATAAATCGCTTTAAATCCACCTATACCACCAAGATTGATGTAAGCACTTCCCTTTTTTTCCCTGTCGAACGTTATAAGTGTAGTGCAACTGCCTATCAGTATTCCTCCTACACTTGATACAAAAACAACAACTGCTGCATTCTGTGGTGAAAGTATCAATGCAAATGGGATCGAGATGAGTCCGATGTAGTCGGGAACAACAATGCCGATTCCGCTTACCATTTCTGCCAACAGACTCACTGCGACGATTATGATGAGCATCACTTGAAGTGCAGACGTGTCAGGCTGGGTTATTAACAGGTATAATAGTGTAAGTGCAGGGATTATGAACCCGCCAAGGTTTAATGTCACTGTAGTGTCAAATGCCTGTCTTTTTTCCACAACAAGTTCGTTTAGAACAGGAACCCCGTATATGTCTTCAAGAGCGAGTGCATCACGTGATAGATGTTCTGGTTTCTTTGTACGTATTTGTGTAATTGGAATCTCTATTCGGTTTGTGGCAAGCATGATGAAAAGTAGGATAAATAGGGGTGAGGATGATATTGTACCAATAGAAAGGTTCATGTGGTAACATAAACTTGCAATTGGTAAAAGTAAAAGTCCGAATATTACATACATCCGTATGTCTGATTTATTCAGATATCCTCGCATTCAATCACCATGAATATATTTTAGCAGATGGTTATTAAACGTTTCTAATTGCATATAGTATACAATATTATAATTTCAAGTAGATCCGACATGTCATTTGGATCCACTTGATAAGGATCAATTTAGTAATTTGTTAGTATGAATCCAGTTGTGACCGCAGGAGTTCATTTCGTTTCTTTTCAAGTAAACTGTATACACTACCATGATTTGCACCGTTTATGAGCATTTCTATCGCGGTTCGAATGATCTGGATCTGATCGGGATGTCCGATCACACTTGCGGTTTTGCCATAGATCGATATTTTGACCCCTATCATGTTTTCTGCGATCTCTCTTGTTTTCCCGCCTTTGCCAATGATCCTACCTTTTAGCCGCAGCAGTTCTTTTGGAGTGCTTGCAACTTGTGAAAGGTCCATCACTTCGAGCATCAACATGTCGTCATCAAGGAATTCGATCGCTTTTTCTGGATTAAAACCGCGTCCAATTGCCTGCACGACATCTGCGGCACGCATTGATGCTATTGGATCGTCTCCCTGTATTACTTCCACGACCCCTGATTCGCTGTCTATTTTGAGTGTTGCAGTTGATTTACTTTCAATGAGTTCCTTAACGCTACCTTTTGGACCGATTACTGCGCCGAGTCTATCTTGTGGTATTTTGATATGTGTCATGTTATGTTCGCCTGTTGTTTTAGGTGGGTAAGTCTAGTTTTTATTATCATTGTATCGGATAAAGGTGTACATCTCTTCAGGAGATGTTGTTATTTTAAAACGCTTGAAAAATCTAAGAATGTTTTCGATGTCACGGTGTAAGAATGTATCTGCGCGTGGATGTTCTAGTGTTACGGCTTGTCCCATATCTATTATTATAGGGGTCATGTCGTTGGTGTCTATCATTATGTTGTATTCGCTTAGGTCACCATGAACAAGTTTTGCGTCTTTGAATAATTTATGCATGTATTCTTTGATTGTTTCAAAGATCCTGTGCGCCTGTTCGTTGTCAAGCGACACGTCTTTTAAAAGTGGATATGGGACTCCATTCTCTCCCATGAATTCCATTATCAGTATGTTCCTTTCGGTAATGATTGGCTCGGGGACACGTATGCCGGCACTTTGTGCCCTGGTAAGATTTCTAAGTTCTTTGCGTGTCCAGGCAAATATAATGTCGCGCTTGCGGTGTCTTATGTTCTCAAAGCGCGGGTCTCCTAGTATGTATTCCTCCATGGAGTTGAAGGTGCTGGTGGTAATTCTGTATATTTTCACAGCGCATTCGTTTTTTTCTCCATCGGCTAGAAACACGTTTGCTTCTTTGCCCGTGCTGATGGAACCCCCCAATGCTTTAATAATCCCTTTATTTGAAAGGGTGTATAGCGTTTTGAGTGTGGCGGTATCAAAGACATTTTCTTTTACTTTGGTGGAATCAGTGTCTTTGCGCCGCATGCGCATCTTGTCTACTTTTGTATCAATTCGATAGACTTTATCTTCAAAATTCATAATGGGTGGTGATATTTACTACAAGAATCCTTTACGTTCAAGCCAGTTGACTTGTGGTCGTGTGTATTTCCAGATAACGTCGGCTTTTGAATCCTGGAAGTCCCACGGGACTGCAATTACGATGTCTCCTTCCCGTATCCATGTTCGCTTTTTCATTGAACCCGGAATTCGTCCCATTCGTAAAATTCCATCCATACATCGTAATCGTACCCGGTTTGCTCCGAGCATGTTCTCTACTGTTGCAAGCACTTCTCGATTTTCTTTGCGGGGGGTGCGTACTCGCGTAATCTGTGGTTCAGCATGTGTATCCACTTTATTATTTTTCTTATACAGGTTAATACCTCATTCTTTTGTTTGGTTTTATCTCAAATATGTCTGTTTGATATGTGTCATACGTTGTTAAAGGTTGCGTGTGTTTTGGGGCTTGCACACTGTTTTGATGTTTTGATACTATGGTTGTGATGCATCAAATTTTTTGCGTACGATATGCTTATATGGGAAGGTGTGGTTCTAGGGTTGCTTCTATCGGGAGGCTTGATGCGGATTAAAACGGATT
>JAHYJJ010000100.1:0-5280 GCA_019429165.1 Methanosarcinaceae archaeon
CACAGAGGGTGCAGATTACACAGAGGGTAAAGGCAAATACAATCTCCGTGTTTTCTGTGTTCTTTGTGGTTGAATTATGAGAAAATTAAGTTTTTTGAACGATAAAGCGAGTATGTAAACAAATGCCTCCTGATACCTCCCAGATACCGGACTCTCCTGGCGTCTATCTGATGAAGGACAAGTCCGATACCGTGATCTATGTGGGTAAAGCGCGTTCCCTTAAAAATCGGGTGCGCCAATATTTCCAATCTCCAAAAAATCAATCCACAAAGACAAAGATACTTGTCGAACACATTGAAGATCTGGAATACATTGTCACGGATTCAGAAGTCGAAGCACTTGTGCTTGAAGCGAATCTGATAAGGAAGCATAAACCACGCTATAATATCCAGTTAAAAGACGATAAGCGCTACCCTTACGTTAAAGTTACCATTAATTCCAGATTCCCGAAGATATTCATAACACGCCGCCGCTTGATGGATGGTGCGATCTATTTTGGACCATATACGAATGTAAAAGCCATCAGAAAAACACTTGATATCATTTCCCAGATATTCCAGATACGAAGATGCCATAAGAAGATCAATGGGAAACCGGTGCGACCTTGTCTCAATTCTCACATCAAACGCTGCCTTGCACCATGTACTGGCAAAGTAAGTGAAGATGTGTACATGGAACATGTAATGGATGTTGTAAAATTCTTAAAAGGCGATGTGTTCGGCCTGATAAAACAATTGGAAAACAAAATGGATAAGTTTGCCTCCGCACAGGAATACGAAGCTGCCAGCATGATTCGTGACCAACTTGTTGCAATCAAGTCGCTGTCACGTCAGCAGGTCTCAACTGCGGGTTCAGATGACAGAGATGTTATCGCCGCAGTATCGGGGGAGGGTGGGATATCCGTGCAATTGTTCTATGTGAGGGATGGAAACATGGTTGGCAGGGCTGATATATCACTCACCAGAGGCAGTATGGATACTGCAATGCCTGATGTTCTGGCAGAGTTCATCAAACAGTATTATCAGGATTCTCCGATTCCGCCCGAAATACTTGTCGAACACGAGATCCCTGATAAAGACGTTATCACAGAGTGGCTGAGCCAGAGATCCGGGCACAATGTCAGTATCAATGTGCCACTGAGGGGGCAAAAGCGAAAACTTCTGGACATGGCTGCAAAAAATGCAAAGATGTCAATGGAACTGGCACAACTAAAACCAAAGCCGCACGAAGCCGCACAACTGTCACTTGTTCAATTAAAAGATGTACTTTCATTGGATCTGCCGCCCGGTCGTATCGAAACATTTGATATCTCAAACATATCAGGCACAGATGCTGTCGGCTCAATAGTCGTATTTGAAAATGGAATGCCTATCAAGAGTGAGTATAGGCAGTTCAATATCAAAACCGTGGATGGTATCGATGATTTTGCGATGATGGGTGAAGTTGTTCAGCGCAGGTATGCGCGTATTCTCAAAGAACACACTCCCATGCCGGATCTGATATTGGTTGACGGGGGTGCAGGGCAGGTAAGTGCTGCACATGGTTCACTTCTAGAACTTGGTCTGGATATTCCGCTTATTGGACTTGCAAAGAAATTTGAGCATATCGTAACAATCAAAAAAGGTGCAGGAGAGGTGATAATCCTGCCGCACACCTCGATGGCACTCAAACTGCTCATGCAAATGCGGGATGAGGCACACAGGTTTGCTGTATCGGCACACAGACGCAAGCGCTCTGCAAGGTTGACACATTCAACACTGGATGGAGTACCCGGTATAGGGACAATGAAAAAACGTGCGCTTCTTGGGCATTTTGGATCGGTTGATGTTATAATGAACGCATCAGTTGAAGAACTCTCACAAGTTGAGGGTATCAGTGTCAAACTTGCGGAAAGTATAACTGAATATTTCAAAAATAGAAATCAGTAAATTACATTTGTACAAACGATACATAAAGCTTAATATATATCAAAACCAAATTATAATAAAAAGAATGTGGATGGGATTTTATTATGAACAACAATCTAGAATCAAATAATACACAATCATCAACTTGCCGTGGGGAGCAATTTATTATAAAAGGGCTTCTTGAAACCATTGAGACTTCAATGGGATATGAAGAAGCGAAAAACGTTGCCTACACTACAGGATTTAAGATTGGTGAAAAACTTGGCAGTGGGGGTATAGTTGACTCATTTCAGCGTTTTATTAATTACATAACTCCATACTATCAGGTAACGAATCTTGGTATTGATCAGCACCCTGACAGATACAGTGAATCCGTTCGATTTGATGGATGTATTATCCGAAAGATCTTGGGGGATGGATACGCAAGCCATCCCATTGGGTGCAGGATGACACAGGGTTATATAGAAGGTGCACTCTCCACAATGACCGGACGCAAAGTTGAAGAATTTGTTTTCGAATCATCTATTGATTCAAACACTTGTGTTGGACAGATCAACTTTTTCAACGTGCCTGTTTCCAATCAATTGAAGGGAGAAACAAGGGCACCTAGATTCCTGATCAAATAAACAATATAGGTAACTTAGGAGGTATTATTTATGGGGAAAGAACTTACATTTGGGGATACGACAAGAACTGCGGACATTAGAATGTTACATGACATGGATGAGGTCATCTACGATAAAGCATGGCTTGAAACAGCAGACAATTTTGAATTGTATTACATGTACCGTGACATGTGCAAGACCAAAGCCGAATCAGATGAGATCAAGAAACACAATCTCAGGTATGACATCACTGTGATCCCCCCTAATATGCTGGGGCGCGAATATATCAAAACCGCAGGACATTACCATCCTGAAGTTCCAGGTGTAAATATGTCATTCACGGAAGTATACCAGGTGCTTGAAGGGGAAGCAATATATCTTTTACAAAAAACAGATAATGGAAAGGTAATAGATGTGGTTATCATCAAAGCACAAGCAGGTGATAACGTGATAGTCCCACCTGATTATGGACATATAACTATAAATGCATCCGACAAAATACTCAAAATGGCGAACTGGGTCTGTGGTGAATTCGCATCTGTATATGAACCCATTAAAGAACTGGCAGGCGGCGCATATTTCCTTCTTGAATCCGGAATTATCCCGAATCCTAAATATGATGACGTCCCTCCAATCCGTTATCTTCAACCTACGAACTACCCCGAATTTGGTTTCGTGAAAGGAGAAGACATGTATGGACTTGTCAATAACATGGATAAACTCAAATTCCTGACATCACCACAGGATTTTCCAGATATTTTTGAAAAAATATTGGAATAGAATTTAAAAATATATTGGGCGAATGGATAATTTCAATTGACTTTTCTAACCAGATGCGAACGAGGATGTTTATTGAAGTCCTCCATCATATTTATTTGCGGATCTGCATCCCGATCATCGCATCAAGTTTCCGGATAAACTCATCCTTTGCAACTATTGGAATTGTGGCACCTGCAGCAATATCGTGCCCACCACCGGCACCTCCTACTTCAGCCGAAATTTTGGACATTGCTTCTGAAAGGTTCAACCCTTTTCGAATAAGGTCCTGCGTACCGCGCGCAGACACCTTGACACCATCATCTGTGTTTGCAAATGCGACAATAGGAAGGCTACGGTCGCTGGTAATTGATGTGCTCATACCTGCGATAATTCCCACAATCGTTTCTCTTATACTAGACTCTGCATCAAAGTACTGAAGGTTTTTGAGTTTTGTTAACCCCTGCTCTTTAACGAACATGAGACCATCAACAAGATTTTTCCTGTGCTCGGCAAGTAATTTACGCGCTTGCTCGTATGCATCTCCGCGATCACCCATACAAACCGCAAGTCCGATATCGGCATGGTCGTAACGTGCCGTGGCATTGAGTAATGTGGAGTATTCGGATGCGTCACGCATCTCTGTGCCTTCACCTTCTTTTAGCAGTGTATATACCTCGCCGATCAAACGCTCGATCTTGTATGAAGGAAGTCCTGCACTCAGGCAATACTGCACAAGTGAAGATACAAATTTTTGTTTTTCATCTTTGTTGTATTCGATCCAGCGTCTCCAACTTTCATCTCCGCTGATTCTTGTTATATGCTCGTTTAAAAATGTCTTACAGGCATCTTCCTGTCCTGTGAGTCCGGGAAGATAGGGGTCTGATGCGAATTGCAGAAGTTTGAATACCGGGCGTGTCTGTTTGCCAAAGAGTGTGATATCCTTTTCAAATTTCAGGACATTGCTGCTTGCCCCTTCTTCAAGTATAAGGCGATTAATACCTGTAAGATAACCTTTTTTCATGTGCTGTAGATCACCCATTGCCCCAACTATCGCAAGATCGGCAAGGTCGCGATTATCACCAAGTGCATTGGCTAATATGTATGTCGTCCCCGATCCGCTCAATTCATACGAACCGTTTGCACCAAACAAGTGCGGGTTAAGGTGATTTTGCATCTCGCCTCTTGGCTGGTGATGGTCTGCAACAATAGCGTTGATGCCATGTGATCTTATGGATTCGAGCATCCCGCTTCCAAGATCTGTAAATATCACAAGTTCATGATCCTGTTCCGCAAGTTCGGTGATTATCGTATCATCAAGTTGTTTCACAAAACGTGTTGAATAGTTCGTACCCATGCGGTCAAGTGCAGTACAGATAATGCCTGCTGATGTGAGACCATCGGCATCAATGTGGGATACGATATGTATGGAACTGTGTTTCCTGATCTCCTCTGCACATTGTACTGCACGTTTCTTCATCAGTCCCATTATTTCTGACATTCTTCGCCTCTCCACCCTGCAGGGTTTATGATGTATTTTGCACCATTTCTCTCTATCTCAGGATAATTCTGGATATCAACAACAGTGATCTTGACAACGCCATCTGTATGGTATAATCTTTCAAGTTCTGTCCACGGGATAATATGGGCTTTTCTCGAATGTCCGATCCCCATCCGCAGTTCAACTGCCAAAAAACCGGTACGCCCCGACTTTTTCAGGTAATCTGATATGCGCACGATCTGATGAACACCATTCTTGTCCACTGTGAAATGTTGGGTAAAATACAGTGCATTTGCACCTTTGTCAATTGAAATGCTTTTACACTCGATACCTAAATAATAATCAGGGTGCAAAGAATCTACCAATACATCTAGAAACTGCGGCGTGAACCTGTGCTGTTTTAGGCGGTGTGAGATCCCTTTTATGCCGGTCTGCTCAAAATATGCGTTGAATGATTGTACCAGTACTCTTTCAAATTCAGTCATGTGTTGCCTATTGGATAGAAGATTTC
>JAHYJJ010000101.1:0-5260 GCA_019429165.1 Methanosarcinaceae archaeon
ATTTTACAAATTGTGTACAGCAAGAAATAAGTATTAGTATGCCTGTATTTCGCTAAATATTGCAGTCCCGTAGGGTAGTGGTCAATCCTTCAGGCCTTTGGAGCCTGAGACGGTGGTTCGAATCCGCCCGGGACTATCTTTTCTTTTTAGTTAATCCTATGTGTATTTTGCATATTGCAGCAAGACTCATTCATCGGATAACCATCTCAATAATCATTTCAAAAAATCTCCTTTCTTAACCATCCACCTTATACGCCAAACCTTAATCTGATTGAAAGATTATGGAAATTTGCAAAGAAGCATCTGGTAAATAATACATATCACGAAGATTACATTCAATTTGTCAATGCAACTAATAGTTTCTTAAATAATTTAAATGAATATCATCAAGAATTATCCAGTCTTTTTACACAAAAATTCCAAATTATACATGAGGAGTAGTAGATATTTGTGTAATATAAATCTGTTTTATCATTGAAGTGTCCAAAAAAATCGGAGAATTGAAAATTGAACTGTACGCAAAATTCATATGGTTGAAAATGGCTCAGAGAATGTAACATATATTTTTGAATGCAAACACCAAGCACCAGATTACTTTCACTCCGCTTGGAAGTAGATTATATACAATTACATCATATTAAGTGCAACAACAATACAACTAATACAACTAATACGACTTTCAACCCACCTCTATCGGTATAACTATGCACAAGACACTCCAGAAATATTTTGGTTATACGCTTTTTCGTCCGCTTCAGGAGGATATCATCAATGATGTCCTCAGCGGAAAGGATACATTTGTGCTGATGCCGACAGGCGGGGGTAAATCGCTTTGTTTCCAGTTACCTGCGCTTTTGATGGATGGAATGACAGTTGTCGTCTCTCCCCTCATTTCTTTGATGAAGGATCAGGTTGACAGCCTTGTGGCAAATGGTATTGAGGCTGTATATCTCAACAGTACGTTGAGTTATAGCGAGATAAAGGACATCAAGGCATCCATAGTTGCTAATAGGGTGAAGATACTCTATGTCGCACCTGAGCGGCTTATGATGACGGAGACTCTTGGTCTGCTTAAGAGTGTGAATGTTAGTTTGTTTGCAATTGACGAAGCCCATTGTATCTCTGAATGGGGGCATGATTTTCGACCTGAATATCGAAAACTCAAGACACTCCGGGGCAAATTCCTATCCGTACCGATCATCGCACTGACTGCGACTGCAACACCAAAGGTACGTGATGATATTGTATCAGAATTGAAATTCAAGGGTCACAATACATATGTTGCAAGTTTTGACCGCAAGAACCTTTTCTACCGTATCAAGCCAAAAAAGGACACCGATGCTCATTTGCTTCAATATTTGAGGGAAACCAGAGGCAAAAGCGGCATCATCTATTGCCAGAGCCGCAAGACTGTGGATACGCTGTCAAAGAAACTAAAAAAAGCAGGCTTCAGTTCTCTTCCATACCATGCAGGGCTGACCGATAAAGTCCGCGCAAAGAATCAGGAGATGTTCATAAAAGACGATGTCCAGATAATCGTGGCAACCGTTGCTTTTGGGATGGGCATCGACAAACCCAACGTGCGTTTTGTCGTCCACTATGACCTGCCAAAGAACCTTGAGAGTTACTACCAAGAAACCGGCAGGGGTGGCCGGGACAGTCTTGAATGTGATTGCATCCTGTTCTTTGGTCATGGCGACCGCTACAAGATCGAGTATTTCATAAACAAAATGGGAAAAAAACAGGAGCGCGACATCGCGCTTGTCCAGTTGCGCGAGATGATCGAATACTGCGAGACAAACTCATGCCGCCGAAAAGTATTGCTCAAATATTTCGGGGAAGAAGTTGAGGAAAACAATTGTGGAAACTGCGATGTATGTCTTGAGCCAAAGGAGATGTTCGACGGCACGGAAGCCGCAAAGAAACTGCTGTTGTGTGTAGAAGATCTTGATCAGAGATTTGGAATGACCCACGTAATCGATGTGCTGGTTGGTGCAAAGACCAAGAAGATCATTGATACCCGTCATACCATGTTGAAAACTTACAGTACAGGTCGCGAATATTCAAAATCCCAATGGCAATCAATTGCGCGGGAGTTGGTGCGGCTTGAAGTGCTGGGTGTTGAAGGTGCAAAATATCCATTGTTGAAATTAAATCCAAAGAGCATGGCGGTCTTAGGCGACAGTGAATTCGTACAGATCACAAAACCTGCGGATGAGGTGAAAATCTCGGTAAAGGGAAGCTGTGCCGCTACTACAAAGATATCTAAATCAAAGTCACTATCTCGGGCTGCGTCAAAGTCTACGCCGAAGGCTAAGACAAAATCAAGTTCCAAGTCAAAATCAACAGCCACAAAAACGATAAATGCTACAGATTCAGAATTGTTCGAAAGGCTAAGGGTACTTCGAAAAACGCTGGCAAATCGTGCAAATTTGCCCCCCTACATAATTTTTGCAGACACAAGCCTGCGGCAAATGGCTGCAAAACGCCCAACCACAGCGCAGGATTTTCTGGAAATAACAGGTGTTGCTGAGCATAAACTTGAAAAATACGGGGGTACGTTCCTCGCAGAGATCGCAGATTTCTGTGACAATGATGGGAAACAAACACAATCGAACGACCAAACCAAACCAAAATCAGAAAAAACGGTAAAGCGTTTTCCAAAGATTCCAGAGATTTTAAAAAATCGTGCAGTGAATCCTGATGCCCTGTCCTTATCTGTGATAGAAACTCTTGAGCTTTACAAACAGCACATGTCAGTCGAAGAGATCGCACATATACGAAACCTGACCCAAAGCACAATTGCCGAACACATGGAAATTCTGGTTCAGTCTAAAAGAATCGATTCCATCGATCACATGGTCGATCCGGATAAAAAGTGCATTATAGAGAATGCAATAAACGATGTTGGGGATAAGTTCCTCTCCCGCATAAAAGCGAAACTCGGTGACGATTATTCCTATGGCGAGATAAAACTGGTACGTGCAGCAATGATGTGTGAGTAAATGGTTCTAAAAATATATGGAAAACAATGCGACCACCACGCGCAGCGTAGCACGTTCCTGCAACACGAAGATGAAATACAATCCGGTTTTCAAGCATCGGCGTATTTGCTATTCTGAGAATTTTATGATTAAGCAATGGGGTTGAACTATGGTTTTGGGCAATGGGTTTGGTAATGATGGAATACGCCGCCTACGGCGAAGGCTGTTGCTACGGTTTTTGAACAAACCTATAGGTCATTTTGGAGTTTGAAAATACTATCAATAACATTTCAAACGTCAGTTAATGTTGCTACAACATTACTCGCAAGTACCACTCAAAAGATGCTTCTTGCCGCGTCCACGTTGATCTCCAACTCTGATTGGTGAAACTTTGGCTTCTTCATCCTGTGATGATTTATCTTCTTTGGTTTTTTTATTGTATATAATCTATAGGATTATGTACTCCAAGTTAATGCGAACGAAGTGAGCATTTTCTTGTAGTATATAATTTATAGAATTGTATAGTTCGAGTTAAATCGACCGGAGGGAGATTTTTCTCGCTACTTTCAGTATCATCTGTCACTAACTCACCCATAATTTATGGTTGGCACTATACCTTCATTAAACTTTCCGCTACTTAAAACACAAATAATCTACATGACCAGATACTTCAGTGTGAAATAAAAGATCAGATCGCCAAAAACAACTGCCGTGATAAATCCTGCTGTTATTGGTATCATGAACGGCAATCCTGGTGTGATCCAGACCTTTTCATCAATTAAACCTTTATTCACATACCCCTCAAGTTCATGGACAACATCATTATCCAATTCAGTGCCCCCTCTGGTGAAGTGCGACACAACTCCTTTATCTGTGCGCTCATACACATCCATCAATCGTATGTGTCTGTCCTTCAGGTCAGAGACTTTGGATTTGTATCCCACAAACATATATCCAAGTTTTTTGGGCATTTCACGGATCGGCACGTGTGCCAGGTTATAGAGGAACAATCCGATAGGAACTATGATCGTCAAAAGAACGGAATTGCCAAATACACTGAATGCAAACAGGTTGATCAGTGGTATTCCCTGAAGCGGCAGGATCTGGTCGAAAATATGGATCACCGGAAATACAGGGAAAATGATAGATATCACCATCATTACTTTAGCATCCGCACCGCCAAATGCGTTTAACTGGAACAGGATGTAGACGAATGCGAATATGAATGCAAACGAAAATACCATACGAATCAAGTAAGGAAATCCATAATTTAATAGGTCATAAATGATAAATGGCAACCCTGCAACAAGCATTACGGGCCATACGGTGTTGGATACACGTCGTGTCTTTATGTCAGAGTAGCATGAATACAGCAAGAAAGGTATGCACACAAGTATTTTTAAGAGTTCCAGCATCTAACGTTTCTCCCATTTTTCAAGTTTCATAATTTCGGATAATGTGTGCCCTTTTCGTATCTCATCATAAAGGCGTCTTTCAGTCTTTTCGACCTCTTTAGCACGGCGTGCGATCTCATAAGCGCGCTCCTTTGGCACTACGACCACACCGTTGTCGTCGCCAATAATATAATCTCCCGGTTTGACTGTCTGCGCACCGCAGACAATCTCCGCATTGATCTCACCGAAACCTTTTGGCTCACCTGCATTTGGTACACATCTGCTTGCAAAAACAGGAAGGTCAAGTTGCTCGATCTCATCGATGTCACGTACAGCACCATCGATAACAACGCCGCCAATCCCTTTATTTAGACAACTCAGCGTAGCCAGCCCGCCCCATGGTGCTACATGGTCGCTGCCGTTGTATATCACAATTACTTCACCCGGTTCTGCAACATCTATAGCCTCAACAGGCTTTGCCCAGTCACCTGCAAACGTCTGCACAGTGACTGCCCTGCCGACCATTTTCTTTCCTTTAACCATGGAACGAATATTTTGCATCGCACCTTTGCGGTGCATCGCATCCGAGATATTTGGTGTTGAGACACTCATCAGGAGTTGATGGATCTCTTCATCAAGTGATGGTTTTGATGTCGCAGTACCTGAAGGCGCATCCACACTTTCACGGATCGCACGTGCTGATCCGGTCACATTATCTGACCTGGTGATGTTTCCCCCAACAATGACAATGTCTGCACCGGATCGCACGGCCTGCGCACTGCTTGTGGCATCCAGACCACCTGCAACTGCAACCGGTATATTGACTTTTGAGGAAACTTCTTTGAGAATATCCATCGGGTCTTTTCCCATCATCTGCTGGTC
>JAHYJJ010000102.1:0-5196 GCA_019429165.1 Methanosarcinaceae archaeon
GCGCCGAGGTTGGGATTCGAACCCAAGCATCCCGTCAGGGAAAACAAGTCTCGAGCCTGCCGCGTATAGACTCCAGGGTGAGATCACCGTTGGATTAGTCCGCTCTGCCACCTCGGCAAATGTTGATCTAATAATTGGCTTTTGAAGGTCTTAATCTATTATATAGGTATCGAGAATATCTAAAAATCCGTCAGAGACATCTGTTTTTAAACATCCGTTTTAGCCTCTGGTTTTCACGCGTTGGCACTACATGGCAGTTCGATCCAGCCATATTTCCCGCCACCACCAGGATGCAGAATGACCTTGCCTCTCCTGAATGCGAGTATCGCATCAACGATCCTTTTATCCACAATTCCCAGCTCAGCAGGGTCAGCCTCAAGAAGCACAGTGACCTCACTTCCGAATCGCTCAATAAGTGCATTCCATGGAGTCTGGACACCTTTCGTACTGGTGCTCGAATGGCCCACAGCCATCATGATAATTTCTGCAAGCGGGATAATGTGCACATAATCAGGACGGTAATCGGGATGCACAGGTTTATCGAAATCCGCAAGTTCATTTATGCGGTCGCTTACACCTTTCTTGATGCGACCACCGCAGGAACATCGCCAGTTGCTTGACAGGCACTCGTCGAGTGAGTAATTTTTGAAACACTTGATGCATGCCGAATTGTTGTATTTTCCTTCCTGTGGATAAAAACCCACATTGAGCGTGGACTTGTAACCATCCTCACGAAGAATTGCCATTTTCAAACCATCAAATGTAACATCCGGCACTTTAAACCGTGTAAACTCGCGTGCAAGTTTATCAGGCCAGGGTGAATGTGCATCAGAATTAGTAAGGAACGTCAATCTTTGCAATTCCTTAATGCGGTCTGCATAATCGCTATCCGCGCTGAGTCCTAGTTCAACAAAAGAAATGTAATCCGTCATATCCCCATAGCAATCTTTGAGGGAATTATGCGCCGCATACAGCGCAGTCCATGGTGTGAATGCATGACATGGACCCACCAGCGCACCAATGTCCTTTGCAGCCTCCGCGATCTCAACTCCATCAAGTTTGATGTTTGGACGACCATCTGCTGCAAGATTGCCATACTTTCCCATGAACTCTGCAAGTTCCTCAGCCTTTGATATCGAAGGCAAGATCAACAGGTGATGGACCCTGTTCTTATCTTCGATCTCGGTTGTCAGTACAAAATCAGTATTGTTTATTCGAATTGTTTCGTCATCAACAGCCGCCTGCTTGATTTCCAGAAGCCATTTGGGATGAATGCAATCGCTCGTCCCTACAAGATCAATACCTTTCTTTGCAGCCTCAACTGCAATAGTTGGCAACTCCATCTTTGGAGATGAAGCCATAGAATACTTGGAATGGACATGCAGGTCTGCATTGATTTGCATGCGATCCCTGTCCTTACTTATCCGATATATCGCAAATCCTCATCACTTGAAGTGTCAGGCAAAAACTGTTGCTGCCCTTGTCGCTGTTGTTGTTCCATTTCAGCAAGTTGTGCCGCAATCTTTTCCATCTCTTTTGCCCGCTCTTCAAGAGGAGTTATATCTATCTCAACACCAAGTATCTTGCTTAATATACCAAGCAAGAACTGGGCACTTTTCGGGTCAACCAGATAACCTGATGTGAATCCCATTACACATAACGCATCCAGTTTTCTGAATTGACTCAGTCCCAGCAACAACCCTGATGCTCCAACAATTCCACCACCGGGTTCACCCTCCTTGAACTCGATACCGTATTGCTCCATTTCCTCGATCAGATCATGATTATTAACTGCACCAATAACCCCATCGGTGTGAGTCAACTGACCTGTCGGGAAACCTCCAAGTGTGTATATCCTTGAAACGCCAAACTCTTCAGCTAGATCAAGATACAGATCACCAAGTTCATAGTGACCTTCAGTGCTTGAACTCTGGTGGTCACCGGTTAAAATAAGAATGTCCTTATCATTCGCTTTGCAGGAAAATATTTCATTATTCACAAGTTTTATGGTACTGTCATCATTGACCAATACCTGTGGCGGGAAATGAGGTGAATATATCTCAATGATCTTTTCAGCATTCAGTTCCTCGATAAGATGCTCTGCAACAAGTTTCCCAACGTGACCTACTCCGGGAAGTCCAACCAACAATATTGGATTGTTTAGTTTAATATCATCTTTCAATCGGACAATCTTATTTTCCTTCATGTTGCATCCTCTTTTTTAGCCATTCGGCGATATTTTCCATAAGGATCAAGTGGGGAAAAACGAGCCGGCTGTGGACTTATAGCTCTGCCGCTGCATTTTGGACAGATATCGTCCATTGTGTATCGCTTACACTGCACACATCTACGAATTTTAATTCCCAAAAAACCATCACGCCTTAACAGATTCGATATGCCTGTAGAATATGCCTTTTCCGTCATCTTTTACAATTGCATCGATTGCAACCGTTGCTGCTTTCTTCAAAATACCTTCAGCTGTTTTGTAATCAGGTGCAATAACCTTTATTCGATATCTTGGTGCACCAACATAACTTATATCGACCTTGACCTCATCCTTTTTCACTTTGCCTGCAGATTTAAGTGCTTTCTTAATAATATCAATGCCATTTGGTTTGTCAGATGTAAGGTCAACGTAACCTGCAATATTAACAAATGGAAGTTTTATGTTTACCTGAGCAACTTTTAAAATACTTTGAATTACTTTCTCGCTGATACCAGTGTCTGCAAAAGAATCAATACCGTTAATTGCAGCATCTTCGAACGCCAGATATATACTTCCAAATTTATCGTTGATCGTGTCATAGACAGTATGCATGACCTTATTGTCAGTCCCTGTTTCCTCAGCAACGAACTGCAACCATTTTGCACCTTTTTGTTCGTTCTTCCAATCCTGTATTTTTGCGCGCTTTTGGTGATCGTTGACATCCTTTAAAGAAAGGTCAATATGACGACGTGACGAATCAACATTCAGTACCTTACACACAATTTTCTGCCCTTCACGGACATGGTCTCTTACGTATTTTACCCATCCGGCTTTGACCTCGGATATATGGATAAAACCTTCTTTGCCACCAAATTCCTCGAGTTTGGTGTAAGCACCAAAATCAGTTACATTGATGACAGTACAGACTACAAAATCGCCTGTTTCCGGCCAAACTTCGTTATTTTCCATCACGCATCACTTTGTACACAAAGGTTTACTCAAGTACTTCAAGAATATGTGTTGTGATCGTGGATTTGCCACCGGTTGATTCTGCAAGAGTCCTGCCACATACTGTACATGTGACCTTACGGCTCGCGCTTCCAAAAATAACCTGTTCATTCTCACAATCATTGCATTTTACACGTAAAAATCTGCTTTTTGGTATAGCCACCAATATCACTCCTTAAAATCGAATTTCTTTGCTCTGAAGCATGGCCTCTGGTGTGATTTGTTACATTCGGTGCAGCGGTATTTCAGTGACACTCGCTTTGTTGGCTTGTCGCCACCAGGCACTTTTGAGAACTTACCACTGTTTCCAATACCAGACTGGCGTTTCTTCTGTCTGATAATATGTGTCATAGACGACGCTTTCCCTTTTTTTACTCTTTCTGCAATGTGCACTGTATGCTTTTTGCATGAAGGACAGTGTGTCCTGAATCTCTTTGGTATTTTCATAATTTACACCTTATTAATTGTGAATTAATTATCTTGTAGTATATATTTTCTAAATATATGGTGCGAGTAAATCTGAGCGTTAGCGAAGATTTTATCGGATTAACTGTGCAATATTTCGCTTAACAAGTCCATTTGCATTAACAGCAGGTAATGAAACAATATCATGCTCTTGCAACGTGTATTTACGATTATCCACAGCCTGGAAAGTAGATAGGTCTTTCAGTATTTGCACAACAAGGTATTCCTCACTTATATTCCTTTTGGCTATATCGCTTTTGCCTGCATCGTTTGTGAGTTCTAAAGAATCTTGCGGCGCGGGGGCATCCAATCGCTTTTTGGTTTCAACATCCATCTCGTGTTTCCCACTTTTCGCAACATTTTCTACATCCTGTTTTGCATCCGATTTTACACCCGATTTTACACCCGATTTTACACCCGATTTTACACCCGATTTTACACCCATATTTACAGTCACATCCTGCACTTTTTGAGCAGTTGCAACATTTCGTATTGAATCCGGATCCATTATAGGCTCGACCAATTCATTGCGTGCAACATTTATTGCAGAAAGCACAGCATCATACACCTTACGTTCAGCCGGAAGCAATTTGTCCATATCCTGCTTTGCAGACCGGTTCGAAAATGCATTCGATGTTGCGCGTGTAGTGATCTTGCGCAGGCGTCGAATAAAGATTACCTCTATATCTGTAATCGCACTTTGTAATTCATCCTCCAGCATCTTCGATTCTGCAGAACGGGGATTATTGATCTTTTTGATCTCACCCTCCAACTCGCGTATGTACACATCCGCAGAATCATAAAAATCCGGATGAAGCGACTTCAATGAAGAACTACTCTCATCTCGCAATACGGATTTCAATTCAGTTCGATCCATATTCTGCTGCCCCCCGGCATAGTAGATACATAGCGGCATATTCGGGCACCTCAATTGTACCCTCGCCCGGCTCTACCACAAAATCATTACCTTTCATCTGCACCGAAAACGGCTTTATTGCTTTTAATTGTACCGACTTATCACTGAACACAACCGCATCACTTAGCGGATCAAATGTTTCCAGTTCCGAGATCGAAAGTGCGGTCACACGCATTCCCGACCCACCATGAAGCGAACCCGGCAGGCGTATCAACCGTTTGACATCCGCAGTCACAGGTTCATCAACACTTGCCGACATTTCGGACACAGCCTGATTTGCAAGAGCTTCTAAAAATGATTTTGGAATGTTTGATAATGCCTCCATCTTCCCATTCTTTAGAAGACTGATCTGGTGCTCATCCCCGAATATTTCAATCAATTGCTCGGCCTTCTTTTTTCCAATTCCCTTAAAACCCGTGAGTGTCTTGATCGAATCTTCCTTTTTTGTGATCCCGGAGAGATATGATACCATGTATCGGTTGATCCGTCCACCCCAGCCCCCCTCATCTTCAGAAGGCAGTACGAAAACCTCTGCACTCTCTCGCCCTGCATCACCACTTACTCCTTTCTTGCCAAAGAAACGGTTAACTTCAAGACCTGT